>CAMHDC010000171.1 GCA_946183765.1 uncultured Clostridia bacterium
GATCTTCCCCTCCCGGAACAGGGGCAGGGAGGACACCGGGAGGCTCTGGCTCAGCCGAAAACAATGGTCGTCTACCTGGCCGCGAGCATAGGGAACGTCGAGCGCAGCTGCCAATTCCTCGTTGGTAAAAGGCCATTGGGCCCGGATCTCCATGGCGGGCGGCTCAAAAGACAGGAGCCGAACGGTCTCCTCTTCGCCGAACCGGCTCAGCCATTCCTTGACGATCCACTCCGGACACCCGAACTGGATGGACAGGCGAGCAGCGGGATCGACGGGCAGGGGAGGGAGGCTGTCTTTTTCCCGCAGCATCCGCCGCAGGACCCCGTTTACCAGCCCGGACAAAGCGCCTTTACCGCATTCCTTCGTAAGTTCCACGGCACCGTTCACGGCAGCGTGGTCGGGTGTATCCATGAAGAACAGCTCGCTGACGCCCAGACGCAGGATATTGCGGACCGCTTTCTTCTGCGGTTTTACGTAGAAGGACAGCATATAATCCGCCCACTTCACATGCTCCAGGGCAGTGTATACGAGCGAACTCACATAGGCCTGCTCCGATGGAGCGCGGTGGATATCCTTCAGGCGAAGGTTGGCATAGGCGCCGTCCTCCACCACGTCCATGAAAACCTGCAGGGCGTCCCTGCGAGGGCTGTTCATGAAAGCACGCTCCCGGCGATGTTTTTGCCCCGCAGGAAGCTCTTGCCGTCCAGCTTCTTGCCGCCGGGTGCCTGCAATTCGGTTATCTCCAATGTACCGTCGATGCAGCGAAGGAACAGGCCTCGTTTCTGGTCCCCGAACAGGCCGCCTACGGGCAGATCAGCCGGCGGTTCCGCGTCAGAAAGCACGGTACGCCACAGCTTCAGCTTTTCCTCACCCAGCAGGGCATACGCCCCCGGCCAGGGATTGGTGCCACGGATCAGATTGTGAACGACCAACCGGGGGGCGGCCAGATCGATTTTGCCGCTATCCCGGGTTAGCATCTTGCAATAGGTGGCTTCCTCTTCGTTCTGAGGCTCAGGATGAAGTTCGCCGCGCTCAAGAGCATCCAGTGTTTTCATAAACAGCTCCGCGCCAAGATCAGCCAGGCGCATGGACAGCTCGCCATAGGTCTCGTTCTCTCCAAGCGGCGTCTCAGCGCGCAACAGCACGTCACCTGCGTCCATGCGTTTCACCAGCTTCATGGTGGATACACCGGCCATTTTTTGCCCGTCGATCACGGTCTGCTGCATGGGTGAAGCGCCCCGATAGAGGGGCAAGAGGGACCCGTGGACGTTGATGGCGCCAAGGGGCGGGATGGACAGGTTCTCTTCACTGAACAGCTGCCCGAATGCCACTACAGCGTATAGGTCTGGCGAAAAAGCACGGATAGCGTCGCAGCCCTCCGGACTTCTGATCTTTTCGAACTGATACACCGGCAGCCCCAGTTCCAGGGCGGTAGCTTTTACAGGTGGCGGGGTCAGGACGGCCTTTCGCCCCACAGGTCGATCCGGCTGGGTGAACACCGCCAGGGTGTGATCGGTGGCAGCCAATGCCCGCAAAGTGGGGACAGCGAATTCCGGCGTGCCGAAGAAAGCGATGTGCATGAACTTATTCTTCCCCCTTAAAGTCGGCGGGCGGCTCCTTTACCAAGGGTAAATATACCTTCCCGTCCAGATGGTCGCATTCGTGGAAGACCGCTCGGGCAAACAGCCCTTCACCTTCATATTCATAGAGGTCGCCGTGGCGATCGTAGGCTTCCACCTTCACATGATTGGGGCGCTCCACATACCCGCTTTTTCCCGGGAAGGAGAGACAGCCCTCCATGCCGCCCTGAAGGCCGGAGGATTCCAGAATCCTGGGGTTCACCAACTCCAGGGGAGCGTTCTCGCCCTCGGGACCGCCAACGTCGATGACTACCACACGGCGCAGCACCCCCACCTGAGGACCGGCCAGACCCACACCGTCCGCATCGTACATGGTGTCGAACATATCGTCGATGAGTTGGGAAAGCCTATCGTCGAAAACGGTTACCTCCCGGCATTTCTTATACAGACACGGGTCCTTTTCCTTGCGGATCGTTCGGATGGCCATGGCATACTCCTCCTTTATACATCATGTTATTATATCCTGCCGCAGCGCTTTTGTAAAGAAAGCCGGAATAAAAAGGGCGGTTGAGAAGGACTCAACCGCTAGTTGATAAGAAATTTTGGAATTCTCCCGCTGGATTATAGCTCAACCGAAGCTTATGTGGTATGGTATGATGAGGCCATCAAAAACAGGAGGCAATTATGGAAAGCAAAGTGACCATGGGCAAGCGGATCGCCGATCTGCGCAAACAGAAGGGCATGACTCAGGAGCAGCTGGCCAACCAGGTCGGCGTTACCGCGCAGGCTGTCAGCAAGTGGGAGAACGATCTCAGCTGCCCAGACATATCGGTGTTGCCCCAGCTGGCAGAAGTGCTGGGCGTGACTACGGACGAGCTGCTGGGCAAGGTTCAGCTGCGGTCTTTGACGGTGGAAGACTCGGAAAAGAGTGAAAAGCATAAGCATACCGTCAACGTCCGGCTGAACATGAACAAATGGGAAAAGGTGATCTTTGCCCTGCTGGTCATGGGCATGGGTATCGTGTTCCTGCTGAACGCCTTCCACGTGATCCAGCTGGGTTCCGGCATTACATTCTGGAGCGTCCTCTGGCCCTTCTGCCTGTTTTTCATGGGTGTGATGCTCTGCAAATCGGATCTGAGCCCCATGAGCCTGGGCATCGCTCTGTTCGGCCTGTATATGCTTTTGTACAATGTCGGCATCATTCCCGCGCAGTACAAGCTGACTTGGTCCATGATTTGGCCGGCGGCGCTAATCCTTATTGGCCTCACGGTGCTCCTGGGCTACCTGTTTCCCAAGCGGAAAGAGAACAACGAAGGTTTCTTCCACGTGGAGAAGGGGGACCCGGTGTTCGAGTGCGAGGAAGAAGGCGGTTTCTTCAGCGTAGAGGCGGCTTTTTCCAACCAGACCAAGAAAGTGGTTGGAGATGAGCCTTTCAAGGGGGCTAACATCGACGTGTCCTTCGGCAGTCTCACCTTCGATCTGACGGAGGCAAACATCGAGAATGGAGCCACCATCGACGCCGACGTGAGCTTCGGCTCCCTCGTCCTGCGGCTGCCAGGCTTCGTAGGCGTGAAGTCGGAGAGCTCTGCGGCCTTCGGTGGCGTAAACTGTCCCGCGGGAGACCCCAATGCGGCTATCCGCATCAACTTGAAGGGCGACGTTTCCTTCGGTAAGATCGAAGTGGAATACGTTTGACAGCCGTATAAAACAAAAGGAGCGAGTGACCTCGCTCCTTTTTGTCTGCTCTGTTTTTTATTCTATGCCCGCGTCCTTCATGGCGCTATGGAGCCGCTCTTCCCGGAACTGATGCTCGTAAAGATCGTGATAATAACCGCCTAATTGGAGCAGTTCCTCGTGAGTGCCGCTTTCCTGTATCTTGCCGCCGCGAATGACCAGGATGCGGTCCGCGTTGCGGATGGTGGAGAGCCGATGAGCTACCACCAGACTGGTGCGGCCTTTCAGCACCGTGGTGATCGCCTCCTGGATGAGCTGCTCCGTCTCTGCGTCGATGGAGCTGGTGGCTTCGTCCAGCACGAAGATCCGGGGATCGGCCAGGATGACCCGGGCAAAGCAGATAAGCTGCTTTTGTCCTGTGGACAGGCGGATGCCGCCTTCGCCCACCTCCGTATCATATCCCTTTGCCTGTTCGGAAATAAACTGCTCCGCGTGGACCAGCTGCGCCGCATGGCGCACCTCCTCCATGGTGGCGTCGGGACGGCCGTAGCGGATATTGT
>CAMHDC010000172.1 GCA_946183765.1 uncultured Clostridia bacterium
GAGCTGAAGCTGCGGATGATCCTGGATCGGTTCAGTATGGAAGCTTTCCTCAACGACGGAGAGCAGACCGTGACGGCCACGATCCTCACGGATCTCTCCGCCAGCGGCATTTCCTTCTATGCAGACGGTCAGGTGGAGATGGACATCGTTAAGTACGATCTGTTTCAGGGAGGTGCCGAATGAAAACGTATGATGTTGTGGCTTTGGGGGAACTGTTGATCGACTTTACGGAAAGCGGCTTGAGCCCCCAGGGGAACCCCCTGCTGGAGGTGAACCCCGGCGGCGCCCCCTGCAACGTGCTCTCCATGCTCCAGAACCTGGGACATAGGACCGCCTTCCTGGGCAAGGTGGGGCAGGATACCTTTGGGGACCTGCTGGCCGACGCCATCTCGGCCTGCGGCATCGAGACCCGGGGCCTGCTGCGGGACGGGGACGTGCACACCACGCTGGCCTTCGTCCACACCCATCCGGACGGCGATCGGTCCTTCAGCTTCTACCGCAAGCCCGGCGCGGACGTGCGCCTGACGGCGGAGGAGCTGGACGAAGGGCTGCTCACGGGCTGCCGCATCTTCCATTTCGGCACCCTGTCCCTGACGGACGAACCCTGCCGCACGGCCACCCAAATCGCCGTGGACACCGCCCGCAGGGCCGGCGCCATACTGTCCTTCGATCCCAACCTGCGGGAGCCCCTGTGGGCAGATCTCGCTGAGGCGAAGCGGCAGATCGAATGGGGCTTGGCCCGATGCGACATCCTGAAGATCTCGGACAACGAGGTGCTGTTCGTGACCGGCGAGACCGACTTTGAAAAGGGCGCGGCCATACTCCTTGACCGGTTCCCCAACATCCGCCTGCTGAACATCACCGCCGGCCCCGACGGCAGCCATTGCTTCTTCGGCGGCCGCCACGTCTTCGTCCCGGGCTTCAAAGTCCGCACCATCGAGACCACCGGCGCGGGGGATACCTTCTGCGCCTGCGTGCTCCACGACGTGCTTCAAAACGGCCTGGAAAACCGTACGGATGACAGCCTGGCGGCCATGCTGCGCTTCGCCAACGCCGCCGCGGCCATCGTCACCACCCGCAAGGGGGCGCTCCGATCCATGCCCGCCTTGGCGGAGATCCAAGCCCTCCTCTGATTCATGCCCCAACAACCTTTCGCCTTTTTGGGCGAACCCCAAAGCGACCCGCCGTTGCTCTCCTTTTCGGCCGGTCGCTTTTTTGATGTACACCATTCGGACAAATTGCGGCAAAGGTCTTTTCAAAAGGATAAAAATGTGCTACACTTCATGGTTAGAGAAAACTAACTACTACATCGTGAAGGATGAGGCAGGAAGAAAGGAGGATATATCCATGATCAAAACCACACTAAAGATCGACGGCATGATGTGCGGCATGTGTGAAGCCCACGTATGCGACGCCATCCGCAGGGCTGTCCCCACCGCCAGGAAGGTTTCCGCCGCCCGGAGCAGGGGAGAGGCCACCTTTTTGACGGAGGACGCTGTGGACGAAGCCGCCCTGAAAGCGGCCATAGACGCCACGGGGTACACCTGCACGGGCGTGACGTCCGCGCCCTATGAGAAAAAAGGATGGTTCGGATGGAGCAGATGACGGTCCTTTGGGGGCTCCTGATCCCCTTTTTGGGCACGGCGGCAGGCGCCGGATGCGTTTTCTTTCTGCAAAAGGACCTGAAGCTCAGCGTGCAGCGGGCCCTCACGGGCTTCGCGGCGGGGGTCATGGTGGCGGCGTCCATCTGGAGTTTGATCGTCCCGGCGATCGAGCAAAACGCGGCCATGGGCCGCTGGGCGTTCCTGCCGGCCTTCGCCGGCTTCTGGCTGGGCATTGGGTTTTTGCTGCTGCTCGATCATGCGATCCCTCACCTGCATCGGAGCATCGACCAGGCGGAGGGCCCGAAAAGTCACCTTTCCAGGACGATCATGATGGTCCTGGCCGTGACGCTCCACAACATCCCCGAGGGCATGGCGGTGGGCGTGGTCTATGCGGGGCGTATCACCGGCTCGGCCAACATCACGGCGGGCGGGGCGCTGGCCCTTGCCTTGGGCATCGCCATCCAGAACTTCCCGGAGGGGGCCATCATCTCCATGCCTCTCTACGCGGAGGGCAAGAGCAAACCCAAATCCTTCTGGCTGGGGGTCCTTTCCGGCGCGGTGGAGCCCCTTTTCGGCGGGCTGACCGTGATCGTGGCGGGGCTGGTGGTCCCGGCCATGCCCTATTTGCTGTCCTTCGCCGCGGGGGCCATGCTCTACGTGGTGGTGGAGGAGCTGATCCCGGAGATGTCAGCGGGGGAGCATTCCAACGTGGGCGTCCTGTCCTTCGCCGTGGGCTTCAGCCTGATGATGGCCCTGGACGTGGCGTTGGGATAGCGGCGACAGACAGATAAAAAACGGCAGACATAATAAAGACCTCCGATACCTCATCAAAAGGGATCGGAGGTCCTTTTCTGTTTTGTCTATTTGCGATACTGCCGGGCGTGCTTGCGGATGGCCTCGAAGGTTTCCTCGCTCAGGTCGTGCTCGATCTCGCAGGCGTCCTTCCGGGCGGTGTCGGGGCTGACGCCCAGGCCCATGAGGAGCTCGGTCAAAAGCTTGTGGCGCTCGTACATGCGCTCCGCGATCTCCAGCCCGGGGGGCAGCAGCACGATCATGCCCGCCGAATCCAGGGTGATATAGCCGCTTTCCCGCAGGCGCTTGGTGGCGTAGCTGACGCTGGGCTTGGTCACCCCCAGTTTCTCCGCCACGTCGATGGAACGGATATAGCCCCGCTCTTCTTTCAGCATGAGCATGGCTTCCAAATAGTCTTCCGCTGATTTATGGATCGTCATAGTCGCCACCCTGTTCGTCGTTTCTTACAGTGAGGATACCACAGGTCTGAAATAATAGCAAGGAAAACCGAGGAAACGCAGGTTAGATATTGACAACTTAAATTAAAGGTGTTAAACTACGCGCAGGTTAGCGAGAACTAACTCATTTTTATGGGCCGCAGGTTAGAGATATTTAACAGACATAAGTGGCTTGGGAGAGAGGGGGAAAAGGCATGATGCCGCTCATACTGGCAGACACGGGGGAGGAAGCCGTCATCCGACGGGTCGGCGGAAGCCCCGAAATGAAGAAGCATCTGGAGGACATGGGTTTCGTGGCGGGCGGGACCGTCACGGTGATGAACACCATCGGCGGGAATCTGATCGTGAAGATCAAGGAATCCCGGGTGGCCATCAGCAAGGAGATGGCCGGCAAGATCATGATTTAAACAGAAGCAAAGGAGAAACAGGGATGAAAACATTGAGAGATGTAAAAGTCGGCGACACCGTTCAGGTCGTCAAGCTCCATGGCGAGGGCGCCGTCAAGCGCCGGATCATGGACATGGGCATCACCAAGGGCGTGGAGGTCTACGTGCGCAAGCTGGCCCCTCTGGGGGACCCGGTGGAGGTCAACGTCCGAGGCTATGAGCTGAGCATACGCAAGGCGGACGCCGAGATGATCGAAGTGGAGTAAAGGAGAGCGAGACTATGGCAAATCAACTGCGCATCGCCCTGGCGGGCAACCCCAACAGCGGCAAAACCACCCTGTTCAACAAGCTCACCGGTTCCAACCAGTTCGTGGGCAACTGGCCTGGCGTCACCGTGGAGAAGAAGGAAGGCAAGCTCATCGTGGACAAGGAGGTCATTCTGACCGACCTGCCCGGCATCTACTCTCTGTCTCCCTACACCTTGGAGGAAGTGGTGGCCCGGAACTACCTCATCGAGGAGAAGCCGGACGCCATTTTGAACATCGTGGACGCCAC
>CAMHDC010000173.1 GCA_946183765.1 uncultured Clostridia bacterium
CCATCCTGGCCATCCGGGAGAACGAGATCGCCGCGGAATCGAGCGGCGTCAACACCACCTTCTACAAGGTGCTGGCGTTCTCCGTCTCCGCCTTCTTCGCGGGGGTGGCGGGGGGCCTTTACGCCGGCTACACGGGCATCCTGACCCCGGGCAACTTCAACTTCATGACCAGCATCAACATCCTGGTCATGGTGGTGCTGGGCGGCCTCGGGTCCATGGCCGGGTCCATCATCGCCGCCGGCATCCTGACGGCCCTGCCCCTGGCGCTGCAGAGCTTCAACAAGTACCGCATGGTGATCTACGCCCTGCTCCTCATCGTGGTGATGATCTTTAAACCTTCGGGGCTCCTGGGCCGGTACGATTTCTCCCTGTCCCGGATCCTGGAAAAGGCGATCAACGGCCGGCTCTTCACGAAACCGCGAAAGGCAGGTGAGGACCATGCCTAAGAAACCGGTGAACACCAACATGATCCCCCTGGACGGCCTCGGCATCATCCCCGAGCGGGACGCGGGCAAGCCCCCCATCCTGGACATCCGGCACCTGTGCGTGGATTTCGGGGGCCTTAGGGCCGTGGACGACTTCACCCTCCTCATCGGCCGCACGGAGATCGCGGGCCTCATCGGCCCCAACGGGGCGGGGAAGACCACGGTCTTCAACCTCTTGACTAACGTCTACAAGCCCACCCAGGGCCGCATCCTGCTCAACGGGAAGGACACCCGAGGCAAAAGCATGCACGAACTGAACCGGCTGGGCATCGCCCGTACCTTCCAGAACATCCGGCTCTTTGGAGGCATGACCGTGGAGGACAACGTGAAGGTGGGCATGAGCCACGGCTTCAGCGACGGGGTGTTCACGGACATGTTCCGGCTCCCCGGCTGGTGGCGCACCGAGCGCCGGCAGCACGTGCGGGCGCTGGAGCTTTTGGACCTCTTCAACCTGACCGACAAGGCGGACACCCTGGCGGGGAACCTGCCCTATGGAGACCAGCGGCGGCTGGAGATCGTGCGGGCGCTGGCTTCGGAGCCTAAGCTTTTGCTGCTGGACGAACCGGCGGCGGGCATGAACCCCTCCGAGACCCACGAGCTCATGGACAACATCCGCATGCTCCGGGATCGGTTCAACATCGCCATCATGCTCATCGAGCACGACATGAACCTGGTCATGGGCATCTGCGAGGGCATCGCCGTGCTGAACTACGGGAAGATCATCGCCAAGGGCACACCCAAGGAGATACAGAGCAATCCTGTGGTCATCGAGGCGTACCTGGGGGAGGAGGCAGTAAAATGATGCTGGAAGTCACCGATCTGAACGTCTATTACGGCAACATCCACGCCCTGAAGGACGTGTCCTTCTCCGTGGAGGAGGGGGAGATCATGACCCTCATCGGGGCCAACGGCGCGGGCAAGTCCACCACGCTGCTGACCCTGTCGGGGCTCAAGAAGCCCCAGAGCGGCACCATCCGCTTCCTGGGCAAGGACATCACCAAGACCACGCCCCAGAGCCGGGTGGCCATGGGCATCTCCCAGTCCCCCGAGGGGCGGCGGGTATTCCCGGGGCTGACGGTTCTCGAGAATTTGGAGATGGGGGCGTACCTTCGCCGGGATGATTTCTCCGCAGACATGGAGAAGGTCTTCGCCTACTTCCCCCGGCTGAAGGAGCGCAAAAAGCAGACTGCGGGCACCCTCTCCGGCGGCGAGCAGCAGATGCTGGCCATGGGGCGGGCCCTCATGAGCCGGCCCAAGCTGATGCTGCTGGATGAGCCCAGCATGGGGCTTTCGCCTCTCTTGGTGTCGGAGATCTTCGAGATCATCCGCCGCCTCAACGAGAACGGCACCACCATCCTGCTGGTGGAGCAGAACGCGGCCCTGGCCCTTAAGCTGGCCCACCGGGCCGCCGTCATGGAGACCGGCCGCATCGTCCTTGCCGGCACCGGCGAGGAACTGAGCCGCAGCCCCGAGGTCCAAAAGGCGTATCTTGGGGGATGATCTTCTTCTTTTGCCGCTTTTCTCTTTTCAGGACCAGGACCGGGTTCTGACGGAACGTCGAAAGAACGCACATCCATAGCGATGTGCGTTTTTGCTTTAGCATAACGGTACTGCTCTGGGGCTCCGAGTTACCTAAGCTTTGACGCTCCAGGGATCGACCGGGAGCCATCCATCCAGGGAGATGCAGCAGCACGTGCGCCGGAAAAGAAAGATATGGGCGCCCGAGACATTCACAGAAGAGATGAACGGGAACAGGCTGTTCCCATCAAGAAAAAGCCATGAAAAAGCACCACATCCCGGCGGGAGCAGGGATGTGGCGTTCGTCTGTTCTAATATGATTAGTAGATTATAAGCAGCGAAGCAGTTCGGGACGCACGGCGTCCATGCGGGGGTCGGAAAGGCCGAAGTCCATCTGCCGGTAGCTCCAGGCGGCACGGCCGATGCCGTACTTCTCGAAGGCGGCGTGGATGGCACGGAACCAGACAAGCGCATCCTCCGGCGCGGCGTTGTCGATGACGCCGTATTCCCCGCAGTAGAGGGGTACGTTCCGTGCCTCGGCGGTGCGGACGGCCTCCTGCAGGAAGTCCTCGAAGAAGGCGGTGGTAAGGGTGGTCTCCGGCGGGTACTTTTCAAAATCCACCAGCGCGCCGCCCAGCATCCGCCGGGTCGCTTCGGCCATCTCCCGGAAGGTGGCGCTTGCGGAAATGCGGAAGGACGTGTCCATGGTGGGCATCCAGTAGGCGCCCTGATGGGTGAAGATGTGGGGCTCGTAACAGTGAAAGTTGTAGACGATGTTGTCGTCGAAGGGTTCCGGCAGATCCTTCACCGCCGCGGCGCTGTTGTGCCAGTAGCCGCCGATGAGGATCTTCGTGTCGGGCGCATAGGCCCGGATGCGGCGGATGCACTCGCCGGCGATCCGGTTCCAGACGGGACCGTACTCCCGTTCGGTGACCTCGTTCAAAAGTTCGAAGGCCAGCATGTCCCCGTCCCTGCCGAACCGCCGGGCGATCCGCTCCCACAGGGCATAGAACCGCTCCTGATACTTCTCGCTCTCGAAGAAACCCGCCTCCTGTTCGCCGGGATCGAAGGAGAAGCCGGCGGTCTTATGAAGGTCCAGCACCATGTTGAGCCCGTTCTCCCGGGCCCAGCCCACGGCCCTCTCCAGCCGTTCATACCCCTTTTCCCGCGAGTTGCCGTCCTCGTCCTCCAGGAGTTCGTAATCGATGGGCAGCCGCACGTGGTCGCAGCCCCAGCCTCGGATCACAGCGAAGTCGGACGCCGTGATGAAGGTGTCATACCGTTCTTCCGTGTGATCGCACTGGGAGAACCAGCCTCCCAGGTCCACGCCTCGTTGATATCCCGTAAAGATGCGCATGGTTTTCCTTTCCCGATCCCTTTGGATCGAAGCCGTTTTGTCAGAAAACCGCCCTGCCCCAGGGGACAAGGCGGCAAAGGAGAAGGAACGGGAGAAGCGTCATCCCTTTACGCTTCCCGAGGTTACGCCTTTGATGATGGACTTGCTGAGGATCACGTACACCAACATGACCGGCAGGATGGACAGGAGGATGAACATATACACCTTGCCCATATCGAACTTGGAGTAGTCCGCGCTCCGAAGCTGAGCGATCATGATGGGGACGGTCTTCATCTCCGCCTTGTCGATGAGCAGAGCGGGAATGAAGTAGTTGTTCCAGGAGCTCACGAAGGAGAAGATGGCCTGCACGGCCAGAGCCGGCTTCATGATGGGCAGGATGATGGTGTTGAAGGTGCGAAACTCGTTGGACC
>CAMHDC010000174.1 GCA_946183765.1 uncultured Clostridia bacterium
CCCGGGAGCACATCCCCCTGCTGGTCTGCGGCAAGCCTGTGAAGGGCGGCGTGGACCTGGGCGTCCGCAAGAGCTTTGCGGATATCGCCGCCACCATCTACGATTACCTGACCGGCACCCCCTGGCATGCGGGCACCTCCTTCCTGAAGGACATCGTGAAGTAAAGCATAGCGCGGTGTAGCCGCGCGCACGCTAAAAACAAAGGAAGAATGAACGGCTGAAATATGTGAGATTCAGCGACATGTGCGGTGAATCTCACTCTTTGCAGGGCTCGCCGCCCGGTGACCCGTATGGGTCATAGGCGGGCCCTGGAAGCGAAGCGAAGGCGGAGCACCCCCGCCGCAGCGGCCCAGTCCATCGAAAACGACGGCTTTCGATGGACTGAAGCGAAGCGTCGGCGCATAGGCTTATCCCAAAAGAGGTTTGGAGGGATTCGCCTGTGCGCCGTTTTCTTTCTGTGCTGTTGACCGTGTTCATATTGCTGGTGCCCCTGGGGACCTGGGGGGACGAGGACCCTGTGTCGGTGAACGTGCCCGCCTACTGCCTTGCCCTGCCCGGACGGGAGGAGCCCCTGCTGGACAAGAAGGGGACGGAAGCTAAGGCCGTGGCGGGGCTTCGCAAGCTCCCCGCCGTGCTGACCCTGTGCCGGGCCTTCGACAGGGGGCTCGTCGCCGAGAGCGCGGGCATGCAGGTGTCGCCCCGGGCCGCGTCCATCTCCGGCCCCACGGCCTTTCTGGAAGCGGGGGAGCGGATCGAGGCGGGGGAATTGCTGAAAGCGGCCGTCATGATCTCCGCCGGGGACGCTATCGTAACCCTGGGGGAAAACGTCTTCGGCTCCGAGAGCGTGTTCCTCAACAACATCACGGTCACCCTGAAGGAGCTGGGCGTGGACCGGGTCCTCACCGACTGCCTGGGCACGGGCACCGCCTTCTCCGCCCGGGACCTGTGCGCCCTGGGGGCCGCCGCCGTGAAGAGCGAGCATTTCTGCCGCTGGTCCGGACAATACATGGAGCATATCGTTCACGCCGGAGGGCGGGAGACGGAGCTGGTGAACGCCAATCGCATGATCCGCAGCTATTCCGGCTGCTTCGGCCTTATGACCGGCTCCCAGAAGGAGGAGGGCTACTCCGGCGTCTTCGCCGTGAAGCGGCAGGAGGTAGTCTACGTGGCCGCCGTCGTCGGCGCCAGGACCAGCGAGGAGCGGTTCGCCGCCGCCGGCTCCCTGTTCGACTACGCCTTCGCCGCCTTCCAGCCCGTGCGCCTCAGCGGGGCGGGGGAGGTGGTGATGCCCGATTGGCCCGTGCTCTGCGGGGACCGGGACGCCGTGGACCTGGTGGCCCATGAGGACGCTTCCCTTCTGCTCTCCAAGCAGGCGGGGAAGGTGGAGCGGCGGCTGGACGTGCCGGAACAGCTGACTGCGCCCCTGTACGCCGAGGAATCGGTGGGCGCAGCGGTGTTCACTCTGGGCGGGGAGGAGGTCTTCACCATAGCCCTCTATCCGGCGGCGGACGTGATCTCCCATTCCCTTACTGACCTGTTCAGAAGGATCGGCGCCGATTATCTCAGGCAGACCGGCTGAACCGGGACTTGCCAAAGAGGGGGCGATACGGTATACTGTCCCCATGAGCAGAATCCGTTATTTTATTGAAAACCCCTTGCAGCTTTTGTATATGCTGCCCGCCCTGCTGCTGGGCCTGACCCTTCATGAATGGGGCCATGCCTACGCGGCCTATCGCTGCGGCGACCCCACGGCCCGGAATCTGGGGCGCATGAGTTTGAACCCCCTGGATCACTTCGACATCCTGGGTACCCTGTGCCTGCTGTTCCTGGGCTTCGGCTGGGCCAAGCCCGTGCCGGTGAATCCCCGGAACTTCAAGCACTTCAAGCGGGACGAAATCATCGTCTCCCTGGCGGGCGTGACCATGAACCTGCTGCAGGTGATCTTTTTCTCCGCCCTGTTCATCGTCCTGGTGCGGCGAAACAATATGCTGTTCTTCAACGACGCCTTCTATTATATCTTCCTGAACCTGATCGGCATCAACACCACCCTGATCATCTTCAACTTGATCCCCATCCCGCCCCTGGACGGCAGCCACGTGGCGGAGAACCTGCTGGCGCGCCGCGTGCCCTATAAGGTGTTCGCCTTCCTCCATCAGTACGGCCGCTATATCCTGCTGGCCCTGCTGTGGCTGGGGATACTGGATTACCCCATCTCCTGGGCCCACAACCTGGTCTTCGGCCTCATCAGCAAGCTCCTGGTGGCGTAGATGGACGGGTATCGGGTACATATCCAGGACTTCGACGGACCCCTCGATCTTCTCCTGCACCTGATCGAAAAGGCGGAGGTGAATATCGAGGATATCTTTGTGTCCGAGATCACGGCGGAATACCTTCGCTATATGGAAGATCTGACCGAGGACGAGATGGACGCGGCCAGCGACTTTCTCACCGTGGCGGCCCAGCTGGTCTATCTCAAGTCCCGGCACCTGCTGCCCCGGCCCGCGCCCCTGGAGGAGGAAGAGGAGGAGGACCCGGAGGAGGCCTTCATCCGCCGGTTGAAGGAGTATAAGATCTACAAGGCCGCCGGGGAGGAGCTGAACGAACTCTACGAGCAGGCGCGGCTCCGCTTTTCCCGGCTGCCGGAGGAATTGCCGCCTCCCAAGGAGGAGGCGGACCTCCCCGACGCCACGGCGGAAGGGCTGCTCAAAGCCTTTCTGCAGGCCCTGGCGGGGGCCAGGGAGCCGGAGGAGGAGGTGCGGGAGCATCGGGTCCGCCAGGACACCTACACCGTCCGGGAGCGGTCCGGCCTGATCCGCAAAAGGCTTATGGAAACCCCCCATCTTTCCTTCCGGGAGCTGCTCAGCGAGCGTCCCACCCGCATGGAGGTGGTGGTCACCTTCATGGCGGTGCTGGAGATGATGGCGCGGGGCGAAGTTCACATCACCCAGGGGGACACCTTCGCGCCCATCCGCATCCACATGCGGCAGCTCAGGGAGGATGGAGAAGACACGGTGTACATGGACGAGGAGGAAGCGCTGCCCACCGATGGGGCGCGATAGACTATGGATCGGATCACGTCAAAGATAGAAAGCATACTGTTCGTGGCCGGGGAGCCGGTGCTCTTGAGCGAACTCTGTCGGGGCCTGGAGCTTACCGAAGGGGAGCTGAAGCAGAAGCTGTTCGAGCTGTCCCTATCCTACGAGGCCGAGGATCGGGGCCTTCGGCTCTTCACCACGGCGGACACGGCCCAGCTCACCACCGCCGCGGAGAACGCGGACGCGGTGGAAGCGGTGCTGAACCCCACCCAGCAGCGGAGCCTATCCAATTCCGTCCTGGAGACGTTGGCCATCGTGGCCTATCGCCAGCCCGTGACCCGGGCGGAGATCGAGGAGGTCCGGGGCGTCCGCTGCGAATACGCGGTGGAGCGGCTTTTGAAGCTGGGCCTTATCGCCGTCTCCGGCCGCAAGGACGTGCCCGGCCGGCCCATGCTGCTGGTGACCACGGACACCTTCCTGCATAAGTTCAACCTGACCAGTCTGGACGAGCTCCCACAGCTCCCTCAGGAACTGTTCGAGACGGTGTAAATTCTTATTGACAATTCCAATTTCATAGGGTATACTACGTAGGCTGTAAAGTAAAAATACTTTACAGCTTTTTGCTGAGGTGCGATATGGACAAGCTGATCGAGCTGGGCGAGCTTTTGGACTGGTACGGCCTCCTGCTGACGGAAAAGCAGCGGGAGATGATGAGCCAGTACGCCAATGAAA
>CAMHDC010000175.1 GCA_946183765.1 uncultured Clostridia bacterium
GGGAGGAGGAGCCGGACAAGTGGGACGAGCTGGAGAAATCCATCACCGCCCGCCTGGCCGATGAGATCAAGATATTCATTCGCGGGAACACCGTGGAGATGGTCATCGAAAAAACGTTTTAAAGGAGAAAAGGCATGAGATCTGACAGTATCGCAATCGACAACAAGGGCAACGGGCTCGAAACGGCACTTTCTCAGACGGGAGCTTTGGCAAAACTTTGCGAATTGAACCCCAAGGAGACCTTGCAGCTCCAGATGCTCACCGAGGAGATGATGGGCATGGTGCGCAGCATCACGGGAGAGATGAACGGCATGTTCTGGATCGAAAACAAGGACAAGGCCTTCACCCTGCATCTTTCCACCAAGACCGTGATGGACGCGATCAAGCGGTATCAGTTCCTCTCCACCTCCACCACCAACCGGAACGAAGCCGCCAAGGGCTTCATCGGCTTCCTGCGGGACAAGTTCGAAGCCGCCATGCTGGCCGAGGACAACAGCGTCTATTACGATTCCAACGGCATGATCCTGGACGAGGCGCCGGAAGAGAACGAATGGGATCGGTATGAGCGTTCCATCCTGCGCAAGCTGGCCGACGAGATCCGGATCGGCGTCCGCGGCGGCAACGTGGAAATGGAAGTCGTGAAGAAATTCTAACACAAATCATCACATAAAGGAGAATGTATATGACTATCGAACAGACCAAGAACGGCAACGCATTGAACCTGGCCCTGGAGGGCCGTTTGGACACCATGACCGCTCCGCAGCTGGAGGCGGCGCTGAAGGAAGCTCTGCCCGGCGTGGAAGCGCTGACCTTCGATTTTGAAAAGCTGGAGTATATTTCCTCCGCCGGTTTGCGGGTGCTCCTGTCCGCCCAGAAGACCATGAACAAGCAGGGAACCATGAAGGTGATCCATGCCAACGAGATGATCATGGAGATCTTCGAGGTCACAGGTTTCACGGACATTCTGAACATCGAATAAACCGCCTCTGCTGGAGATTTCATCATGAAAAAACTGTTGACAATCCTGCTGGCGCTGCTGCTGCTCTTCGGCGCTACTGCCTGCGCCAAGCAGGAGGCCGCTTCTGTCGCCAAACAGGAAGAGGAAAAGCCCGCCGCCGACCCGGCCCAGTTCAAGACCATCGGCGACGTGCTGGATTACGAATCTCCTTCCTCCTGCTGCTACGAGGATCTGTATATCCATATCTTCGAGAAGGACGGCGTGTTCTACCGGGTGGATGCCGACATTACGGAGGAAATCTCCCAAAAGGTGTTCGACATCGACTACTTTGATCCCGACAAGGATCAGAAGACCCGGGATCTGCTGGGGGATCTGCCCATCCGGCGGACCTTCGTCCTCTCGGAAGCGCTGCTCTCCCAAGCGGAGCTGGACGCCCTGGCGGGCAAGACCGGCCAGGATCTGCTGGACATGGGCTTCGTGCCCGGCGGCAGCTACGGCTTCGGCGAGGAGGCGTCTTGGGCCGCTCTGGATAAAGGTCCCTTCCAGTATCAGGTCAACTTCGTGGAGCACGCGGTCGTGGAGGACGACGATCCCAACGTGGCGGAGGTCATTCGGCCCCTCACGGTGAAGGACGCCGCCTATTGCGCGGTCTCCGATTACTGCACGGAGCGCGATTTCGATCTCAAGGGCGGCCGGACGCTGGCGGAATACGAGGAGCAGTTCAACTGGGAGGACGAGACGGTCTTCTATTCGATCCCCGAGATTCCTCTGGCGGAAAGCCCCTTCAAGACCCTGGGCGACGCTTTCGCCTGCCAGTCTGAGGCGTATCAGGCCGCCGCCTCCGACGATATGTACATCTACGTTTTCGACAAGGACGGCGCCTACTATCGGGTGGAGGCGCCCATCACGCAGGAACTGCTCGAACGGGTGGATGCCCTTGACTTCTTTGACGAGAACTACGAGCAGGAGCGGACCGAACTGATCGGGCATCTGCCCATCACCCGGGTGGCGGATCTGTCCGCCTGCATCCCGCCCCAGGAGGAGCTGGACATGCTCGTCGGCATGACCGGCGAGGAAGTGCTGCAAATGGGCTTCGAATACGGCAGCGGCTACTCCTTTGCCGACAAGGCGGAGATGTATCTCGTGAAGGATCTGTGCGAATATCACTTCTATTTCAACGAGACCGTGCCGGAGATGGAGGATTATGATTCGGCGCTGGACGAGATCATGAAGGGCCTGACCGTGGCCCAGGTGGAGTTCTTCCAGTTGTCGGACGTCTGCTCCGATCCGGATTTGGCCTACTGACGGGGGAGAGCAGCCCATGAAGGACAATACACGGTTGTTCAAGCCCTGGCTCATCATTCCCTCCAAGGTGCTGGCCGCCCTGCTGCTTTTGGTTTCGCTGGTGGTGATCGGCGTCGGCGTATACGTGGGCTTCTTCGAAAGCCGGGGCTTTGAAAGCGCCACGGCCACCATCGTTCGCATCGACGAGGAAGACGATGTGACCAGCGCCGAGCCCAACGCCAAATCCTATACCACCACCGTGACCTATACCGTGGACGGCAAGGCATACACGGAGGTTTTGGACACCTATACCTCCAGCTATAAGGTGGGTAAAGAGGTGAAGATCAAGTACGATCCTGCCAACCCGGCCACCATCCACGCGGACAGCCCCGGCATCACCATCTATCTCATCGGCCTGGGCGTCCTGCTGCTGGCAGGCTCGATCTTTACCATCGTCAAAAACAGCCGGCAGCGCAGGGAGGTACAGGAGGAAAAATACGAGAACGGCGAGCCCCGACCCGTCTTTTCGCCCTCCCGGCAGCTTGCCGAGGAGCGGGAGGTCTATTTCCTCACCGATCTGGGCACGGCCAAGGGCACCTGCCACCTGGAGGACGGGGACAGGAACCTTCTCTATGAGGCGCAGTGCGACAAGTTCTCCCTGGTGGGCGATTCCCTGTATACCTTCGTGGACTGGGAGCACAACGTCAGGCAGCAGTATTCTGTGGGCAAGACCCTGACCCAGTCCTCTGACGGGCTCTTCGTGCTGGACAACCATTCCTCCTTCCTTCTGGACGGCAGGGATATCTGGAAGACCCTGCATGAGAACGGCGTCCGCATCGAGACCGGCCTGGACGGCATCAAGTGGACCTACACCCTGTATCGGGACGAGGAACCGATCGCCCGGATCGTCAGCACCAACAAGAAGGTCCACGAGGAGGACGAGGGCGGCATCCTGTCCAAGGTGCCCTTCCCCGGTTTCTTCCGCATCTGGACCCGGGAGGAGAATCTGGACGTCATCTTTTTGACCGCCTTCGCCATCGGCCGGACGGATATGATGCTGTATAACTGAAACACGGCAAGATAATATGAATACAGGAAAAAGGATAGCCCTGCTGATCCTGGCCGTCGCTCTGGCGGCGGCCGTCGGCATCAGCGTATATCGAGAGAATCGAGGAGGGACGGCTGCGGCAGCCGTTCCTTCTGCGCCTGTGGGGACGGCAGAACCTGCCCAAACGGCGGATGCGAAGACCGACGCTGCGCCGGAGCCTGCCTTAGCGGGAGCCGACAACGGCGATCCTGCGCCCGGGACCGACTTCGAGGCCGGGCGCGGCGAAGCCCTGGGCCGGCTGCTGGAGGATCTGCTGAAGGCCTATGAGCAGCCCGGGGAGGGAGACGGCCAGCGGATCGAGGCGGACCTCTCCGCCGTCCTGGCGATCAGCGAGGCGGATTATCCTGTGGCCAAGGCCGTCGCGGACCACTGGCGGCAGGTGTACCTCGATCCCGACTACGCCCTTTGCTGTCA
>CAMHDC010000176.1 GCA_946183765.1 uncultured Clostridia bacterium
CGGCATCAGCGCCGCATCGACAAGATCAGCGCCTACGAATCGCAAATCTGAATGT
Organism: uncultured Clostridia bacterium; assembly: GCA_946183765.1. GTDB lineage: Bacteria > Bacillota > Clostridia > Christensenellales > CAG-138 > RUG472. The sequence goes on from CAMHDC010000176.1 coordinate 56, forward strand.
CATTATAGGAGGTTTATCTATGAGCAAAGTAACCGTGATCGACCATCCCCTCGTACAGCACAAGCTGGCCCTCTTGCGCGATAAAGAGACCGGCACCAAGGCTTTCCGTGAGCTGGTGAGCGAGCTCGCCATGCTGATGGGCTACGAAGTCACCCGGGACCTGCCGCTGCAGGAGGTTGAGGTGGAGACTCCCATCACCAAGGCGGCCTTCAAGATGCTGGCCAACGAAAAGCTGGCCGTGGTCCCCATCCTTCGGGCGGGCCTCGGCATGGCGGACGGCATGATGAACCTGATCCCCCATGCCAAGATGGGCCACATCGGTCTCTATCGGAATCCCGACACCCTGATGCCCACGGGTTACTACTGCAAGCTGCCCGACGACATCTGCGAGCGGGACACCATCATCGTGGATCCCATGCTGGCCACGGGCAACTCCGCCATCGAGGCCATCCGGCTCATCAAGAACGCGGGCGCCAAGACCATCCGTCTGGTGTGCCTGATCTCGGCTCCCGAGGGCATCTACGCGATCCAGAAGGCTCATCCCGATGTGGACATCTATGTGGCCAGCATCGACGAAAAGCTCAACGAACACGGCTACATCGTGCCCGGTCTCGGCGACGCGGGCGATCGTCTGTTCGGAACGAAATAACGGCAACGGGGCGCTTTGCGCCCCTTTTTTCTTAACCCCGAAAGGAGGAAGGACCATGGATTCCATGATCGACAAGATCCGCGCCGCGGAAAAGCAGGCTGAGGACATCCGCGCCCAGGCGGTCACAGACGCCCGGGACATGGGTGCCCGCGCCCGAGAGGAGGCGGCTGAACGGCTGGCCGCTGCGGCGGAGAGCGAGCGTCAGAAGACCCGGGAGGCCCTCACGAAGGCGGAGGAGGACGGCAAAGTCCTCTCCGAACAGGTCCTTTCCGAGGCGAGAGAGATCGTGGCCCGGGAGGAGGCCGCCGCCCGCGCGAAGCTGGGTGAAGCGGTCGCCTATCTTATGGAAAGGATCGATACACAGGTATGATCGTATCCATGAAGCGCCTCACCCTGGTGGGCATCCGCCAGGAGGAGACGGACATTTTACGGGCCCTCCAGAAGATCGGGGCGGTGGAGCTCATTTCCGTCACCGCCGCCGATGACGGGGGCGAGGGCGCAAAGCGCCTGGACGAGGCCGCGGAGAGGATCAGCCGCTTCACCGAGTCTCTGTCCGCCATCAAGCCCTACGCGAAAAAGCCGGGCTTTTTGGCTCCTGCCCGGGAGGAGAAGCTGGAAAAGATGTTCGCGGACGTGGGGGAGGCCGAGACGGCTTCCGAGCATATCCGCGCCATCCTGGAGGAGAAAAAGCAGATCGAAGCCAGGCTCGAGAAGGGCAAGTCCACCTACGCCGCCCTGGTCCCCTGGGCCGACATGGACCAGAAGATGGCCGATCTCGCACCCACCAAATTCACGCACTATTTCATCGGCCTCGTAGACCCGGCGGGGGAGGCGGCCATCTTGGAGCAGGAGGCCATCTCGGCGGAGTTTTACGGGGATTCGGGAAACCGGGCGGCTATTTTGGCCTGCCATAAGGAGGACGCCCGCCTGGTGGCGGGGTTCCTCAAGACCATCAACTGGACCGATGTGGTCTTCCCCCGCATGGAGGGCACCCCGAAAGAGGCCATGCTGGCCCTGGAACAGGACGAGATCGCCGGCGAGAAGCGGCTCATAGAGCTGCAGAACGAGCTGGAGAGCTGCGGCGTCAGCGCCGACATCCTGGAAAACGCGGCGGACGCCCTGCTCATCGAACGGGACAGCCTGGCCGCCGATACTCAGGTGGAGAAGGACACCGACCTGTTCCGCCTGGAGGGCTGGGTCCGGTCCGACGAGATGGACAAGGTGGAGCAGGCCCTCAAATCCGTCACCGAAGCGTATTATACGGAGTATCGGGACCCCACGGAGGACGAGACGCCTCCCACGGTGCTGAAAAACGACAAGTTCAACACCCCCTTCGAGTCCCTCATCACCCTGTATTCCCTGCCCGACGCCCGCGGCATCGACGCCACGCCCTACATGACGCCCTTCTACATCTTCCTGTTCGGCGTCATGCTCTCCGACACGGGCTACGGCCTGGTCCTGTCCCTGGGGTCCTGGCTGTTCCTGAAGCTGAAGAAGCCCAAGGGCGGCACGGCGGACCTCGCGAAGGTCCTCTTCTGGGGCGGCATTTCCACCATGGTCTGGGGCGTGCTGGTGGGCACGTTCTTCGGGCTGGACTTTGACACCCTTCTCGGCACCAACGACGTGTTCCCGCTGCTGATCGATCCCACGGGGAACCCGGTGGGCATGCTCCTGTTCTGCCTGCTGCTGGGCGTCATCCACCTCATCTGCGGCCATCTCATCAAGATGAAGATGTGCTTCCAGGACAAGGACTGGCAGAGCGCCGTCTTCGACAACCTTTCCTGGGTGTTCGTCCTGGCGGGCCTGGTCCTGGCGGCCCTGCCCATGGCGTCCACCTTCTTCGATCCGCCCCTGGCACTGGGCTGGTTCAACGCCCTGCATCTGAACACGGTGGGTCTGGTGCTGCTCCTTGCGGGCGCGGCCATGGTCCTCCTCTTCAAGGGTCGGGACAAGAAGAACCCCATCTCCCGCCTGGCCTCCGGCTTGGGCGGACTCTACGGAGCGACCAGCTATCTGAGCGACATCCTGTCCTACGCCCGTCTGCTGGCGCTGGGCATCGCCACCGGCTACCTCGCCATGGTGTTCAACACCCTCTGCTCCATGCTCATGGGCGGCAGCGGCGTCATGAAGGTGGTGGGCTTTTTGATCGCGGTGGTGCTGCTCATCGCCCTGCACCTGTTCAGCATCGCCATCAACACCCTGGGCACCTTCGTCCACTGCGCCAGGCTTCAGTACGTGGAGTTCTTCGGCAAGTTCTATGAAGAGGGCGGCCGGGCTTTCAAGCCCCTGCAATATAAAACGAAACACGTTCAGATCTCTAAGTGACATTCAATTAGGAGGATAAGCAACATGTTGGAACTCATCAAGGCAAATCTGGGTCTCATTCTGGCCACGGCCGGCGCCGTCGTCGCCGCAGCCGGCGGCATCCTGGGCAGCGCCATCGGCGTGGGCATCGCAGGCGAAGCGGCCGCGGGGCTGGTCTCCGAGCAGCCTGAGCGCTTCGGCAACGCCCTCGTTCTGCAGCTGCTCCCCGGCACCCAGGGCATCTACGGCCTGGTGGTGGCGGTGTTCATCGCCATGCGCGCGGGTCTGCTGCCCGGCGGCGCGGTGGACGTAGCGGTGTCCCAGGGCTGGCAGCTGTTCTTCGCCGCCTTCCCCATGGCTTTGGGCGGCCTCGTTTCCGCCATCCATCAGGCCCGGGTCGCTGCCTCCGGCATCAACGCCATCGGCAAACGGGCTGAGGAGTTCGGTCACTGCATGCTGATGGCCATCATGGTGGAGACCTACGCCATCTTCTCCCTGCTCATTTCCATGCTGCTGATCTTTGGCGTCAACCTTTGAGGTAACGCCATGGAGAATCCGGGAAATCGCGCGGACAAGCTGATCGGGCGCATCCTGGCCGAGGCCGAGGCGGACGCTTCGGCGGCCCGGGAGAAGGCAGCGGAGAGCTGCCGCGCCGTCATGGCTGACTGCGAAAAGAAAATAGCGGAGCGGGCCAGTATCGCCGCCGCCGGTCGAGACACCGCCGTGAAGGGGGTGCTGGACGGGGCGCG
>CAMHDC010000177.1 GCA_946183765.1 uncultured Clostridia bacterium
TTCATGTGCTCCTACATGGCCCGGCATAAGGACGACATGCGCACCTTCACCCTGGGCCTCGCCCCCATGCTGCTGGTCATCGGCGTCATCGCCGGTCTCATCATGCTCCAGCCCAATATGTCCATGGCCGTGATCGTGGCGGGCATCGGCGCGATCCTCCTGTACGTGGGCGGCATGGACGAGAAGTGGATCCTGGTCGTCGGCGCCGTGGGCGTGGTGCTGTTCATCGTGCTGGCCACCACGGCATCCTACCGCCTGGCCCGGCTGACCTCCTTCCGCGATCCCTTCCAGGATCCCCACGGGGACGGGTATCAGCTCATCCAGTCCTTCTACGCCATCGGCTCCGGCGGCCTCTTCGGCAAGGGCCTGGGCAACAGCTATCAGAAGATGCTGTACATGACCTACGGCGAGTCGGACTTCATCTTCGCCATCGTCTGCGAGGAGTTCGGCATGGTGGGCGGCACCATCGTCATTCTGCTCTACGCCTGGATCGTCTATCGGGGCATGCGGGTGGCCATGAAGTGCCGGAACCGGTACGGGAGCCTGATGGCCGCCGGTATCTCCATCGTGTTCGGTCTGCAGGTGTTCATCAACATCGCCGTGGTCACGGGCCTCGCGCCCACCACGGGTCAGCCCCTGCCCTTCATCTCGGCGGGCGGCTCGTCGCTGCTGGTGTTCATGGTGTCCATGGGCATCTTGCTCAACATCAGCCGGGACGTGGATATCTAAAACAATCGACACGGTCCGCCCCTTTCCCGCATATCTTAGGGTATGCGGGCAGAAGGAGGGGACCTATGGCGAAGCTCATCATCGAAGGCGGCCGCGCCCTGAAGGGACAGATCACCGTGCGGGGCGCCAAAAACGCGGCCCTGCCCATCCTGGCGGCGGCCATGCTGATCCCGGAGCCCGTGCGGATCGGGAACTGCCCCCGGCTCACGGACGTGGAGCACATGGCGGGCCTGCTCAGGGCCTTGGGCTGCCGGGCGGACTGGGCGGAGGACGGCCTTGTCATCGACGCCGGCTGCGCCAAAACGGCGGCGCTGCCGGAGGATCTGGCCGGGTCCATCCGCTCCTCCGTGTTTTTGCTGGGGCCTCTCCTGGGCCGCTTTGGGGCGGCGGAGGCGCCCTACCCCGGGGGCTGCGACATCGGCAACCGGCCCGTGGACCTGCACCTGAAGGGGCTTCGGGCCATGGGCGTGAAGGTGGACGAAGCGTCGGGGCGCATCCGCTGCCTGGGACGACCCCGGGGCACGGAGATCGCCCTCGAGTACCCCAGCGTGGGCGCCACGGAGAACCTCATTATGGCGGCCTGCGGGGCGGAGGGGGACACGGTTTTAGTGAATCCGGCCCGGGAGCCGGAGATCGACGATCTCATGGCCTTTTTGAACGGGGCGGGCTTCGACCTTCGGCGGGAGGGCAGCTCCCGCATCCGCGTCAAAGGCGGGCGGCGGGGCCGCGGCACGGCCCACGCCCTGCTGCCGGATCGGATTGAGGCCGGGACCTATATGACGGCGGCGGCCGTCACCGGCGGGCACCTCGTCCTTCGGGGCGCGCGCAAGGAGCATCTTTCCGCCCTGGTCACGGCGCTCAAAGAGGCGGGCTGCCGCATCCGCTTCGAGGGCGCGGACCTGGACGTGGAGGGGCCGGAGCGGCCCCGGGAGCTGCGGCGGCTGGTGACGCTGCCCTATCCGGGCTTCCCCACCGATATGCAGAGCCAGATATTCGCCCTGTGCACCGTGGCGCGGGGCACCTCCGTGCTGGAGGAGAACGTTTTCGAGGACCGGTTCCGCCACGGGGCGGAATTGAGGCGCATGGGCGCGGACTGCTTTATCCGGGGCCGTTCGGCGGTGATCCGGGGGGTCAGGAGCCTCCACGGGGCCACGGTCACGGCCCGGGACCTGCGGGGCGGCGCGGCCCTCGCGCTGGCGGGCCTTCGGGCCGACGGCGTCACCGTGGTGGAGAACGCGGAGCGCATCGACCGGGGCTATATGGATTTTGCGGCCACCCTCCGCAGCGTGGGGGCGGCCATACGAAGAGAGGACGATTAGGTGAAGGACGAACGGCGTAAAAAGAAGAAAAAGCCGGAAGGGTATATCGACCTGTTCGCGGACGACGACGAGGAGGAAGCGGCCTCGGTAGGTTCCCTGTTCTCCGACGACGAGGAGGACGAAGCAGAGGACTACGAGGCGGAAGCGGCCCGGGAAGAAGCGGCGGACGGGGACGAAGAACCTGCGGCAGAGGACGGCGAGGACGAAGCGTATCCGGAGCCGGACGAGGAACCGTCCGGCCCCGCCTTCGACGAGCCCCGATCCGCCGCCCGGGAGACCTTCACCTTCGACCGCTTCGGCCGCCGCACAGGCAAGGTGCCGAAGAAGAAGCGCGCCGGGGAGCGTTACGGCAAGCGCAAGCACGCCAAACGGGCCACCACCACCCTGCTCCTCAACGAGACCGAGGCACGGCGGGAGCGGGAGGAGGCCCAAAAGCGGGCCAGCGAGCGGGACAAGCTTCGGGAGAAGCAGCGCCGCCTGGAGGCCGAGCGGCGCCGGACCCAGCGGAAGATCCAGGCGAAGAAGCGGCTCTCCGCCCTGCTGGTGCTTTTGGGACTGGGGGTGCTGGCGCTGCTGGCCGGATACTTCACCTTCCTCATCCGCAGCATCGACGTGGTGGGCTTCACCACCCGCTATACCGAGGAGGATCTGATCGCGGCCTCCGGGCTCCGGCGGCAGAGGCATATCCTGCAGCAGGATCTGGATGCGGCCCGGGAGAACCTGAAGAAGGACCCCTATCTCAATACCACCGTGAAGTACGTCTTCCCCAACCGCATCCGCATCACCGTGGAGGAGCGGAACCGGGCGGGAGCCGTGGCCTGGGGTCCCAACAAGGAGTATATCGCCGTCATCGACCGGGAGGGCGTCGTGCTGGAAAGCGACGCGGCGAGCTATCCCGGCCTGCCCCTGGTCCAGGGGCTCATCATCACCGGCGCCAACCCCGGCGCCCGGGTGGGCGATCCCGCGGACGAGCAGGTCCAGAGCATGCTGGACGTGCTCTCCACCCTGGAGGAGCTGGGCCTCGCTGACAAGATCAAGACCGTGGATCTCACCGAGACCATGGGTATCAGCCTCTACACCCCGGAGGGCTACCGCATCGAGGTGGGGGATACGTCGGACCTGCTCACCAAGCTGAACCGGCTCAAGAAGAACTACACCGCCATCATGGACAAGGCCACCCAGTACATGGGCCGGGGCGCGGACGCCGTGACCATCTACCTGTACAGCAAGAACGGCGTGGTCATCTCCCCCCACGAGGTGGGCTACGTGGCCGCCTCCCCGTCTCCTGACGCCACCTTCTTCGCCCCCGTTCAGAACAACCCGGACGAGCCTGCGGTCACCCCCGCGCCCAACCTGCCCGCGGAGCCGGAAGGCACCGCCGGTCCCGACACACCGCCGCCCTTCAATCAAGGCGGATTCACGGGCTGACGCCCTTTTAGTCTGCCGCAGCAGGACGCATTTATTGCCTTACATTCTTCTTTCGGGCTTGCCTTCCCACGGCTGCATCGCGCCTGTGGGATTCCCTTTTTGAGGTCTGTAAAATATAGCCTTCCACCGCGCAAGAATCCATTGACATTTGGGAAAGAAACGGTTAAAATAATGCGTACCGTGGAAATGTGCGGGTGTAGCTCAATGGCAGAGCTCCAGCTTCCCAAGCTGGTCACGAGGGTTCGATTCCCTTCACCCGCTCCATCCTTTCGG
>CAMHDC010000178.1 GCA_946183765.1 uncultured Clostridia bacterium
TGCGGATGGCGGTGAACCGCCACAGGCCCGACTGCTGGCCCCAGCCGCCGATATATCGGTTGTACAGCTCCACGCCCTGCTCCATGGTGAACTTGTGCCGGAGCTTCAGGTCCAGGAGCGTCATCTTCACGCGCAGGGGGAGCTTGTCCATGCCGTATTTTTGGGCGGCGAACAGGCACCGCTTCACCTTGTCAGCTATCTCGTCGGAGAAATGCTCCTCGCTCTTGAGCAGCTCGCCCACGAAGTCGTCGATGTGCACCGGCGGATGGGCGAGGCCCGGGAAGTGCTCTTTATCCGGCGCGAAGTCCGCGATGAACTTGCCGCCCTTGGAAAGGCGCACCTTCTCGGCATTGGTGAACACGTAGGCGTCGTGCAGGACGCTGCCGGCCCGCTCGCCCTTGTTCATGTCCGTGCCCACGATCAGCACCGGGTCCTTATCCTGCTGGCTCGCGTATACCCAGCCTGCCCATTTGTTGTTGCGGAAGCCGTCGGCTACGCCGTGGTAGCAGATGGAATCGCCGGAACCGAAGTCCGTATGGGTGTTGTAGTCCGACATGCACCAGGCGATGCAGCCCGACACGCCCTCCCGGACGGCTCCGTCGCTCTGGGCCTGGGCGTGGCGCAGGGCGTGGGTCAGCCGGTGAATTTCGTCGTCGTAGTTCTTGGTGGGGTACATGTGCCCGTTGCACTCGGTCACCAGGTAACCCTTGTCCAGCGTGTCCGTCACGTCCTTCTTTTCCAGCAACCCGTAGCCCGTGCCGTCCTTGGAGAAGTCGTTGTAGGTGTACACGTCCTCCAAAAGGTGGCTGTGCTGCAGGTACCGGACGCCGCCGGTCTGCCGGGAGGGGTCCAGACTGTGGCAAAGGGCGTTGGTTTTGGAGTAGAGCTCGTCGTTGTCCTGGCTCTCGTTGATCCGCACGCCCCACAGGACGATGCTGGGGTGGTGCCGGTATTGGAGCACCATCTGCCGCACGTGCTCCAGGGCGATCCGCTGCCATTCCTCGTCGCCGATGTGCTGCCAGCCGGGGATCTCCGTGAACACCAGGAGACCGATCTCGTCGCAGCGGTCGATGAAATGCTGGCTTTGGGGGTAGTGGCTGGTGCGGACGATGTTGAGCCCCAAACCGAACTTCAGATAGTTGGCCTCGTCCCGCTGCATGCCTGCAGGGGCGGCGTAGCCGATGTAGGGCCAGCTCTGGTGCCGATCGAGACCGTGCAGGTGGACGAGCTTCCCGTTGAGATAGAAGCCGTCCGCCCGGAATTCCGCGTCCCGGAAGCCGACGCGCAGGGTGCGCTCGTCCGCCGCCTGTCCCTCGTGGGTCAGGGTGACGGTCAGATCGTAGAGCATGGGCTTGTCCAGATCCCAGGGGATTGCGTTCTCAGCCCGGAAGGAAAAGACGCTTTCGGTTTGAGCGTCCATAGGGAGGTCCACGCCCAGCTCCGGCATCCTGAGCCGCAGGACGTCGCCCGCGGCGGGAGCTCGGTTCAGCCGGATGGTGACCTCCGCCGAGCCGTCGGCGTGGGCCACGGGGAACACGCTCTCGATATGGCAGGGATCGGTGACCTCCAGCCGGGCCTCCCGGTAGAGACCGCCGTAGCACAGGTAGTCGATCATGTAGCCGAAGGGGGGCTGATTCAGGGTCTCCCGGGTGTCCAGCCGCACGGACAGCCGGTTCTCCTCGCCGTATTTGAGCCCTTCCAGCAGAAAGCTCTGGGCCGTGTACCCGCAGTGGGCCTCCCATTCGGGGGCCACAGGTTCGCCGTTCAGGAACACCTCGGGGTATTGGGAAGCCCCGTCCAGCACGAGGCGCACCTCCTTGCCCGCCCAGGCGGGGTCGGCGAAGATGGTCTTCGAATAGCCGCAGACGGTCTCGTACATCTCCTTCCGGGCGCACTTCCAGGGCAGGAGCTTGACGGTATGGGGGAGACGCACGACCTCCCCGGGGATCTCGCCCCGGAGGAACTCGTCGGTGCAGGTGAAGACGAACTGCCAGTCGTTGTTCAGCGGGATGTTCACGCGCATCAGAGGGTCACCTCCCCGACGGGAGCGTCCGTCTGGGACGCCTTCTTGAGCTGCCGCAGCGTGAAGATGAACACCAGGATCACGAAGACCACGAAGACCAGGAGGAAGACGGGCCAGTTCTCCGCAGAGAAGGCGCAGGCGTCGTAGAACCCGTGGATCAGGATGGGCACAGGCAGGCAGGCCCGGGCCACGGCCCCGAAGGAAGCGGGCTTATAGAGGCTGTTGACCTTCTGCTGGCCGTAGGCGATGCCCATGTAGACCCCGCAGGCGGCGTGCAGCGGCAGGGCCAGCAGCGCCCGGGACAGGGCCACGCCCATGCCCCCCTGAAAGACGTAGAGAATGTTCTCCAAAATGGCGAAGCCCATGGACACGAACACGGCGTAGACCACCCCGTCGAAGCGGTAGTTGAAATGGGGGCTCTTGAAGGTGAATTTATAGAGGAAGAAGAACTTGAAGCTCTCCTCCACCAGGGCCGCCACCACGAAGCCGAAGACGAAGTTGTAGAGCAGCGTGCCCTCCTGGAGCAGGTTCTGGAACACGCCGGTGAGCAAACTTTCCACCAGGGCGGCGGGGATGCCGCTGAGGGCGCCCCACAGCAGGAGCTTGCGCAGGATGGCCCAGGGCTCCTTTTCGATGGTGTCCATCTTGTAGACCCGATACAGCAGGAATGCGGCCGGCAGCACGGCGGCGGCGAGCAGGATGATCATAGAAAAACCTCCGAAACAGGAATTAAGTCATTGTATCACGTTTCGGAGGAATTTCCTATATGTATTTACCCATCTTTTTCCTTATTTCGTAAAGCCGAAGGGGTTTTTGATCCGGTCCTTCTGCCAGAAGGTGATCGCCTTGCGGTAGAGGGCCCGGCCGTGGAGGGCGTCGTGCCAGAGGAGGCGCCGCAGGAGCTTGGGAAGGGTCCATTGTTCCCCGTCGGGCCCCGTGACGATCCGGCCCGCCAGATACCCCGGCTGCCCCTCCAGGCCGATAAAGAGCTGTTTTCTGTCCGCCAGCAGCCCCTCGTTTTCCCCCAAATCCACGCCGAACAGGGCAGCCCAGGCCCGCTGGCTCTCGATCACGTGGTCCAGCATCTCCCGGGCGGTGACGGGCACCTTGCCGTAGAGGGTCCTGCGGGACTTTAAAAGCGCCCGATCCTTCTGGGGAACGGAGGCGAAGAGGGCCTCGAAATCCCGGGCGGAGGCGAGGCACAGGGTCTTGAGGGACGTGTATTTGGCCATGTCCATGGGCAGCTTCTCCTCCGGGAACAGAGCCGCGCTGAAACCATCCTCCACGGCGGCGTCCACCTTGACCTTCCGGGTGCAGCGGACCTCCTCGTCTCCGGCGGCGTCCGCTTCCGGGGGAAGCTTGGCCCACAGCCGGAAGCGGCGGCAGGCGGCGGGCAGCTTTCGGGCGGCTTCGGCGGCGGTCTCCCCCCGGGCGAAGGCCCCGGGGTAACGCAGTGACCAGAGGGTCACGCCCCCGTCGTTGTATTCCATAACGGTTTTGATCTCGTACATACAGATCGCTCCTTGCAAATCGTATAGGAGGATTGTAAACCGCAAAAGCCAGATAAACGCGTATTTTCCATGAACAAACCGTGAATCCTGCCCTTGCGCGGCGACAGAAAACGTGGTATGCTTTAGGTCCGTCGCCAGAGGAGGCGACACGCCAAAAAATCCGAAAAAATCGAAAGATTTTGATTGACAAAACCGTTCCCCTGT
>CAMHDC010000179.1 GCA_946183765.1 uncultured Clostridia bacterium
TTGAAGACCATCAACCCCGACAGCCTGAAGGTCCTCCAGGGCTTCGTGGAGCCCGCCGCGGCCAAGGCCCCCGCCGGGACAAGGTATCAGTTCCTGCGCATGGGCTACTACTGCGCGGACCTGGACACCACGGCCGAAAAGCCCGTGTTCAACCGGGTGGTGGGCCTCAAGGATTCCTTCAAACCGACGAAATAATACATACGAGGAAAGATTATGGATACCGTACGCACAAGATTCGCCCCCAGCCCCACGGGGTATATGCACCTGGGGAACCTGCGCAGCGCCCTCTATACCTATCTCTACGCCAAGGCCAACGGGGGCAAGTTCATCCTCCGCATCGAGGACACGGACCAGTCCCGGTACGTGCCCGGAGCGGTGGACGTGATCTACCGCACCCTCAAGAGCATCGGCATGCAGTGGGACGAGGGCCCGGACATCGGCGGCGACTATGGCCCCTATGTGCAGAGCGAAAGGAAGAGCATGTATCTGCCCTACGCCCAGGAGCTGGTGAAGAAGGGCAAGGCCTACTACTGCTTCTGCACCGAGGAGGAGCTCTCGGAGCGCCGGGAGGCGGCCGCCAAGCGGGGGGAGACCTTCAAATATGACAAGCATTGCCTGCACCTCTCTCCTGAGGAGGTCCAGCGGCGGCTGGACGCCGGGGAGCCCTACGTGATCCGGCAGAACGTGCCCGAATCCGGCGAGGCGTCCTTCGACGACGCCATCTACGGCCACATCGCCGTGGATTGCTCGGATCTCGACGATATGATCCTCATCAAGGCCGACGGCATGCCCACCTACAACTTCGCCAACGTCATCGACGACCACACCATGGGCATCACCCACGTCATGCGGGGCAACGAGTATCTGGCGAGCACCCCCAAGTACAACCTGCTGTACGACGCCTTCGGCTGGGAGAAGCCCACCTATATCCACATGACCCCCATCATGCGGGACGCCTCCCACAAGCTTTCCAAGCGGGACGGGGACGCCTACTTCGAGGATTACATCAACAAGGGGTATCTGAAGGAGGCCATCGTGAACTATGTGGCGCTCCTGGGCTGGAACCCCGGGGACGATCGAGAGTTCTTCACCATGGACGAGCTCATCGGCGCCTTCTCCGTGGACGGCATGTCCAAGTCCCCCGCCATCTTCGACGTGAACAAGCTCACCTGGATGAACGCGGAGTACATCCGCCGCATGACACCGGAACAGTTCACGGCCCAGGCCATGCCCTATTACGAGAAGGCGGGCATCGACACCGCCCGGACCGACGTGCTCTGCCGCATCCTGCAGCCCCGGGTGGAGGTCTTCACCCAGATCCCCGAGATCGTGGACTTTTTGGCGAAGCTCCCGGACTACGACGTGGAGCTGTTCACCAACAAGAAGAGCAAGACCAACCCGGACGTAGCCCGGGAGGTCCTGGATATGGTCATCCCCCTCCTCGAATCCCTGCCCGATTGGGAGGAAGCCACCGTTCATGACGCCCTCATGAACCTGGCCGCCGAGAAGGGTCTGAAGAACGGCACCCTCCTCTGGCCCGTGCGGATCGCCCTGGCGGGCAAGCAGGTGACCCCCGGCGGCGCCATCGAGATCGCGCTGCTGCTGGGCCGGGAGGAGAGCCTGAAGCGGCTCAAGGCCGGAAGGGAGAAGTTAGCATGAAGCTGGGCGTGATCGGCCTTCCCAACGTGGGGAAGAGCACCCTTTTCAACGCCATCACCCAGGCCGGGGCCCAGGCCGCCAACTACCCCTTCTGCACCATCGAGCCCAACGTGGGCGTGGTGGCGGTGCCCGATAAGCGGCTGGACGTGCTGGCGGAGATGTACCATCCCGAGAAGTACACCCCCACCACCATCGAGTTCGTGGACATCGCGGGCCTCGTCCGCGGGGCCAGCCGGGGCGAGGGATTGGGGAACAAGTTCCTCTCCCACATCCGGGAGGTGGACGCGGTGGTCCATGTGGTCCGCTGCTTCGAGGACGGGAACGTGGTCCATGTGGACGGCAGCATCGATCCGGTCCGGGACGCGGAGACCGTGAATCTGGAGCTGATCTTCGCGGACATGGACACCCTCCAAAAGCGGATCGACAAGAACGCCCGCCTTGCTAAGGCCGACAAGAAGGTGGCGGCGGAGGTGGAGCTGCTGCAGCGGCTGTACGAGCATCTCGAGAGCGGCAAGCCCGTTCGGACCTTCCAGGCGGACAAGGAGGAGCGGGAGGTCATCCATAGCTGCTTTTTGCTCACCGACAAGCCCGTGATCTACGTGGCGAACATCGCCGAGGACGACATCGGCAACGACGACAATCCCTATGTGAAGGCCCTCTACGGGGTGGCTGAGAAGGAGGGCGCGGGGTGCCTCACCGTCTGTGCCCGCATCGAGGAGGAGATCGCGGAGCTGGAGCCCGCCGAGAAGCAGGAGTATCTCCAGGAGCTGGGCATCGAGGAATCTGGCCTCGACAAGCTCATCGCCACCTGCTACGACCTCTTGGGCCTCATGAGCTTCCTCACCGCCGGACCCAAGGAGGTCCGGGCCTGGACCATCCAGAAGGGCACCAAAGCCCCCCAGGCCGCCGGCAAGATCCACACGGACTTCGAGCGGGGCTTCATCCGGGCCGAGGTGGTGAACTTCGACGATCTGGTCGCCAACGGCACCATGCAGGCCTGCAAGGACAAGGGCCTCATCCGTTCCGAGGGCAAGGACTACGTCATGCGGGACGGGGACGTGGTGGTCTTCCGCTTCAACGTGTAAGGCCCAAAGCCGAAAAAATATAGGAAAATCTCGGAAAAAACAGCTTGACATCGTCAGGCTGTTTTGTTAATATATGCAAGTGCCTATTGGGTGAAGTGCGGCACAAGCCCCGCCTGCGCTTGACTTAGAGGGCAGCAAGTATCTATATTTTTCATTGGAGGAATCGCCATGAAGACCTATATGGCAAAGGGCGAAACCGTTGAGCGTAAGTGGTACGTGGTGGACGCGACGGACATGATCCTTGGCCGTCTCTCTTCTCAGGTTGCCGCCATCCTCAGAGGTAAGAACAAGCCCATCTTCACCCCCCACGTGGACACCGGCGACTGCGTCATCATCGTCAACGCCGCCAAGGTCCGCCTGACCGGGAACAAGCTGGCCGAGAAGACCCACATCCATCACACCGGTTATCCCGGCGGCATCAAGGAAGTCACCTATGGTGAGCTGCTTTCCAAGAAGCCCGAGTTCGCGGTGTACGAGTCCATCCGCCGCATGATGCCCAAGGGACCCCTGGGCCGCAAGATGCTCAAGAAGCTGCGCATCTACGCCGGACCCACCCACAACCACGAGGCCCAGCAGCCCGAAGTGCTTGTGCTCAAATAAGGAGGAGAAACGACTATGGCAAAAACCGCTTTCATCGCCACCGGGCGTCGTAAGAAGTCCGTTGCCCGCGTCCGTTTGGTCCCCGGCACCGGCACCGTCACCATCAATCGCCGCGATCTGGAAGAGTATTTCGGTCTCGAAACTCTGAAGATGATCGTCCGCGCCCCCATGACCCTCACGAACACCCTCGAAAAGTACGACGTGCTCGTGAACGTCTACGGCGGCGGCACCACCGGCCAGGCCGGCGCCATCCGTCACGGCATCGCCCGCGCCCTGTGCGTGGCCCAGCCGGACCTTCGGCCCGAGCTCAAGAAGGCCGGGTTCCTGACCCGCGACCCCAGAATGAAGGAGCGCAAGAAGTACGGTCTGCATGCAGCCCGCCGCGCGCC
>CAMHDC010000180.1 GCA_946183765.1 uncultured Clostridia bacterium
ACCTTTCGACTGCAGCACGAGGCATACTCTGACTCTTTCTTCCCCGCAACCTGGCACGTCTCCGCACTCCGGCCCCTTTGCTCGTGCTGCTGCGCTTCCTCTTCCCACAATAACTCAATTCTCCCGGAAATACTTTACACTAACGGACGTGCCACTTTCTTCCGTCGAAGTCTGTCAGAGGATCCCTTCGCGCCAGGCGGTCAGCGGCAGGGTGAAGCTCTGCACGGGCACGCTCTTCACGGGGAGGCCGTGTTCCTTCATGACCTGGTCCAGCGCCCCGGCGATGCCGGAAACATCGCTCATGGCCAGGCAGGTGATTCGGAATTCCCCGTTGTGCTCGATCACATTCAGATGCAGGGTTTTTCCCGCTGCGGGCTTGCAGAGGAAGCGCACGTCCGTGATCTGATCGGCATAGCCGGTTTTATGCAGGGAGCCGATATAATCAAGGTAGAACGTGTCATGGCTGATCGTCATGAACCCGGCGGGCTTTTGCACCTCTTCCCGGTAATCCGTAGCCTGTTCCATGCGCGTGCGGTACGTCCGGCCGATCATGTTATAGGTGGCGCGGAATTTGTCCGCGATCATCTGCTGCTTCAGCATAGCCCGAAGCTGGGCGGCGCGCTGATCGAAGGGCAGCGCATCCATGGCCGTACCGCTGACGGGAAGTATGACGCGGCTGGAACAGTTCTTGAAAGTCTCCTCGCAGCCCAGCTGCCGCCGGATGGACACCGGAATATTGGAAAGCACGGGCGCGTCGGCGTCAGGATGCACCCGCAGGATGGCCTCGCCCACCAGCATGGACAGCATGACGGAGGGGGACGTACCATTTTCCTTTACAAACTTCATAAATTCCCCGGAGGGCAGGCGGAAGCCGTACTCCAGCACCTCCTGGGAGCCATTCTGCACAATCTCAGGCAGATGGTAAGCCGCGGGCTGTTCCTGCCGCTGGGGCAGGGTGAAATCAGGGGAGACCTCATACTGCTTTGAGAAGGGCTCTAAGGTTTCTCCCTCCGTCATCCGGGTGCTGTCGGCGCGGATGCCGTTCGGGTCGTATTCCACGCCGTCCTTCATGCAGTAATAGTGATACAGCACAGATTCCAGGAACGCGTTGATACCCTGTCCGTCGCAGAAGCCGTGATACATGGAAAAACAGGTCGTATGGCCGTCCCAGATGAGATCCAGCATATGGTAATTCGTCTCGCTGCCGCCCACATGGCGGATGCTCGCTGTATGCGCCGCCTCCATGGGCAGCGGGTTTTTCGCGTAATACACCGCGCCGTGCTCGATCGTCAGGGTGTCGGACAGATAGGGCATCCGCTGAATCGTTCGATCCAGGGCCCGCTGGAGCAGCTCTCCGTCAATGGGATCGCGGTGGGTGACCTCCACGGTATAGGCGGGAATATCCACCGGCAGGTAGACGTAGGGACTGCCGGAGATGGCCAGCTCCTTTTTCTCAAAGTTCGGACGCGTCATGCTCATGATTCTTTTTCTCCTTTACTGTTTTTCATCAGAAAATCCTGAATGCTGAAATCGTTCTCGTACAGGAAATCCATGCAGTAGACGGGCTTGCCCTTCGGATAATCGGTGTGGAAGTCGCTGACAGCCTTCAGGATCATCACCGCGCTCATGGAGGTGTCCCTCCGCTTGTCAATGAAGTATTCCGCGCCGTCGTCGCTGAAGGCGATGCGCAGCCATTCGGGCATCAGAATGATCCTTACCCGTATGTCCCCCGCGGCGGAATATGCGTCCGTAATGCGCTCGGTGAGCATCTCCTCCACCGCCAGGCGGATTGAAACCACGCGCCGCTGGCTGAAGCCCACAGCCTGGGCCAGTTCGCCGGCCATGCTGGTGACGGGTACGATGGCATAGGTGCTGTTTCTGACCACCACGTCGAACACCGTCACGCCGCCCGCCAGCTCCTCGTCCACCGACAGCCGCAGCAGGCGGTTGAGCATGTCCGCGTGGAGTGCGCGCTGATCCAGCTTGCCGTTGACGTTCAGGGGGAAGCTGTCATACAGGAAGATATGCGAGGGCACCTTGTACCGGGCGATCACGCTCCTCAGGGCTGTTTTCAGCGCTTCCTGGTCAAAGCTCCTGCCGCCGTCGGTCATGGTGACACAGGCCTCCACGCTTTCGCCGTAGATGGAATGAGGAGCACCCATGACCTTGGCCTCGCGGATGTTCTCCATCCGGTTCAGGGCGCCTTCGATCTCAGCGGGCGATATGTTTTCACCGCCCCGGATGATGACATCCTTGATGCGGCCCGCCAGGTGCAGATACCCTTCCTCGTCGAAGGAGCCCAGATCGCCGGTGTGCAGCCATCCGTCCTCGTCAATGGGCTGCTTCTCCCTTGACAGCTTGTCATAGCCGTTCATCAGGTTGCAGCCCCGGGCGACCACCTCGCCAACCTCCCCCTGGGGAAGGAAGCCGCCCTTGCCGTCGGAAATGCGTACGTCCACCCCCTCGACGGCCTGCCCCACCGTCTGGGCCCGTTTTTCCACCATGTCGGAAGGCCGCACCATGGTCAGCGGCGCGGCCTCGCTCTGTCCGTACATATTGATGAAGGTCGCGTTGGTGTACTGCAGCTCCAGCCGCATCATCTGCACAGGCGTGGACATGCCGCCCGCGATCATGCAAAGATGCAGGTTCGGCACCACGTTGGTTTCAAAGCCCTCCGCGTCAGCCAGGCCCTGATAGATCGCGCCAACCGCCGCCATATCGGACACGCGATAGGCGTCGATCTCCCGAACCAGCGTGCCCGGCTTGTAGTCGGCGGGCAGGCACACCGTCTCTCCGCGGCACAGGTAGGCGTAGCTCATCAGCAGGCCCAGGATGTGAAACAGCGGCACGGCCACGCACACGCTGCGGCCCGCGTATTCACCGATGTTTCCGTTAAAGGCATCCGCGTCAAAGCTCAGCGCCGCCTGGGAGATCTGCACCGCCTTGGGCTGGGATGTGGTGCCGGAGGTAAAGATAATGAAGGCGGTCGCGTTCTCGTCGGAGGTGTCGGGCATATCCTCCGCCGCCTCGTCCCGGAATGCATGCCCCAGATCAACCTTGGCGGGGCGAATGTCCAGGCAGCGCGTTTCCGGGATCCCCGCGAGGGCGGCCAGCCCGCGCATGGCGTCCGGGTCTTTCTTCGTCTCTCCGTTGTCACCGCACAGCAGGAAGCCCGTCTCCGTCATCCTCAGCAGCTCGGCCGCGTCCCTGCTGCTCATGCTGTAATTCACCAGTACGGCAGTGCCGCCCGCCCGGACGATGGCAAAAAAAGCAATCAGCCAGTTGGCGCAGTTGTAGCTCCACAGCGCCACCCGGCTGCCCTTCCCGACACCCATCTCCCGGAGCTTTTTTTCAACGCCCCGGATTCCCTTTAGCATGTCCTCATAGGTACAGCTGCCGCCGTTGCCGGCGATAGCCAGTCGACCGGGATAGTCCCGGCTGATCCGTATTGACAGCAGACTGCTTGCCATAGCATTCCACCTTCCCCGTTTTACAGAGCAATTGATCTCCGCTGTTTCTTTCGTCGCGATGGCATCATGCTCTTTCCAGATTCGCAGCGGCGGTTCGGAGCTCCGCAGGCTGCGCACATACCATACCACACATTACTGTTCTCTTTCAACTGACGTATCAGCTTCGATCGGGTCTCGCCCCATATATGAAAGCCTGTCCCCGTTTCTGTTATTACGGGTGCGGATTATTTCTTCCGCAGAAA
>CAMHDC010000181.1 GCA_946183765.1 uncultured Clostridia bacterium
AGGTTTTCCATGAACCAGCTGAGGATCAGCCCGCCCTGGAGGATCACGTCGTGACGGCGGACGAGGAGCGGCATCTGGGCGCGCCGTTCGTCGCCCATAGCCGAGAGCCTAACCAGCAGGGCGGCGAGGAGCTCCGGCGTGATCCGCAGCGCGGAGAGCCGGCTCCCGTCGTAATGGCTTTGCTGCAGCAGCAGAGCGCCGATGGTGGTGATGGTGCCGCCCACGCCGATGAAGGGCGCTTCCGCCGCACCGGGGAGCTTCACGCGGCCGTTGAGCCAGGTGTAGATGGTGTCCCGCATCCGTTCGAGGGCGTCCTCCGGACAGAGGTCGTGAGCCCGGACGCAGCCCGTGGGGAAGCTGACGGACCAGGCCGGGGTGACCACCTGGGCGCTGCCTCCGCCGATGTCCAGGAGCGTTCCGACGCTGCCGCCCATGGCCCCTTGATAGGCCAATCGCCCCTCCTCCTCGCCGGAGAGCAGGAACACCTGCATGGCGGGACAGGCGGCTTTCAGGGCGTCCAGCAGCTCCTGACGGTTCGCGGCGTCCCGAACGGCGCTGGTGGCGTAGGCGTAGGCGGGAGCCGCGGCAGATTCGGCCTTGTCGCAGAACAGGCGGCAGGCTTTGACGGTGTCGGCCATGGAGACGGGGGAGAGGCGGCCGGTTTGGTCAAGCCCCTTGCCCAGCCGGGTGGTGCACAGCTCCTTGCGCCCGTCAGGCACAAAAAAAGAACCGTCGCCGCCCTTCTCCAATACGGCGAAGCGAACGGAGTTGCTGCCGATATCCAGTATGGCTACGGGCGCGCTCATTGGCTGCCTCCCGCCAGGGACTCGTTGTCTTCGTCCAGAATGATGGAGTCGTCAGTGTAATGCCAGCCGTAGCGGACGGACCCCTGCTGAAGCTTGTATTCGTCGGTCTGCATATAATCCAGGTTCGCCTGCTCCCGTTCGTATTCGATCTTGATGGCGTTCAGCTCCGACCGCTTCTGCTCGAGAAGCAGCTGGGCGTTCTCCCGGTTGGTGCGCTGGGGGATGATGACGCCAGCCAAAATGACCGCGTCCACCGCCAGAAGCAGGAGAAAGTGTATGGGCTTGAAGTAAACCGTTTTTTTGCGGGCACGTCTTTTCACGTAGAGCAGTATAGCAGACTTTCAGCAAGAGGGAAACAGTTTTTTGCGTATCTTTTGGAGTATTTCTGTGAACAGGGGGCGAAAGGCCCACCGGACGAGGGCCATACCGCCGAAAAACAGCACGAGGCCGTAGAGCCGGACCTCTCCCCGGGTGGAGAGCATGAGCCCTGCAAGCAGACAGACTTGCAGCAGGAGCAGGGCAAGGAGGTCCCAGAGCACCGTCCCGGTCCGTCCGGAGCGAAGGCGCGGCAACCGCAGCAGCTCGTAGCCCAGCCCGCCCAGAAGGCCGAAGAACAGCATGACCATGGCCTGGTGGGGCTGGCTGAACACGTCCCGGATCATCCCCGGATGCGTCCGAACAGGCTGCGCTTCACGGACGGCTGCTCGTATTCCAGGGAGAGGATACGCCCGTCCACGATCACCTGACCGCTGTCCGGGTCCAGCCGGGTGAGCTTGAGCTGCTCTCCCGAGAGGATCAGCATGCCCGCTTCGGTCAGAATGGCGGCCTCCTCCTCATGAAAGCTCTCCACGTCCACCACCCCCGTGATGCGGGCATGGCGCTGCCCCTCGACCACGATCTGATGGGCGTCGGGCACGTATTCCGCCAGCGTTCCGGTCTTATCCATAGGTCCACCTCCTGCCATCAGCCTATGCGGCCGCCTGTGAGGGTATGCGGCAAAGGGGGACGAAGGGGGCGGGATTTGCACTGATTTTGCAAAACACCTTGACAAAAACGGGTCCAAGGCCCTACAATACAGCCATACGAGATCGATTCCGTCTGTTCAACAATCCCACATATACAAATCCATATTTCTTTGGAGGAAACGAATGGTTCCTGATGAACTGCAGGAGAAAGGCCTGGCAGAACTTCGCGCGATGGCGAAGGATCTGGGCGTGAAAAACGTAGGCAAATATCGAAAAAACGAGCTGATCGACATGCTTTCCAAGCGTGAGGCGCCCGCGCCCAAGAAGCGGGGCCGTCCCACCAAGGCGACTTCGGCGCAGAAGGCGGAGAGCGTTCCCGCCGCGCCGGCGGAGGAGAAGCCTGCGCCGGTCGAGGAAGCACCCGCCCAGCCGGCGGACAAACCGGCTTTGAAGGGGAAGAGCGAGCGCAAGCGGAAGCAGCCCGAGAAGCCTGCCGCCCCGGCGGTGGAGAAGCCGCAGGAGCCCGCCCCGGTCCAGGAGCCGCCCAAGGCGGAAGCGAAGGACGAAGCCGGGGACAAGGATCGCCGTCGGAACGACCGCGCTCAGGCCGGCCGCTACCAGAAGGGCGTCAACCGCCATTACAGCAGCTACGGGAACGGTGAGCGCCGCTATCAGAACCAGAACGGCCAGGAGCAGCGGACCGGCCGACCTGCCGCGCCTGCCAATCCTCCCGCACAAAACGGCGAGGAGGAGAAGCCCTACTATAACCAGGAGTACGGCACCGCCAACCCCGCCGTGCCCAAGATGCTGGAAACGGAGAACTGCCCCCCCACGGAGGGCGTGCTGGAGGTGCTGCCCGACGGGTACGGGTTCCTCCGCATGAACAACTACTACTCCGGCCCCAAGGATATCTACCTCTCCATCACCCAGATCCGCCGCTTCAGCCTGAAGACCGGCGACTACGTGGAAGGGCGGGCCCGGCCCCACCGGGAGGGAGACAAGTTCGACGCCCTCATGTACATCGACCGGGTCAACGGCCTCGCGCCTGACGAGAACGCCAGGAGGAAGACCTTCGAGGAGCTGGTGCCCATCTTCCCCAACGAGCGCTACACCCTGGAGACGGCGGGGGAGAGCAACAGCCTGTCCGCCCGGCTCATCGACCTCATCGCCCCCATCGGCAAGGGGCAACGGGCCATGATCGTGTCCCAGCCCAAGGCGGGCAAGACCACGCTGCTGAAGCAGATCGCCGCCGGCATCTCCGCCAACTATCCGGACACCCACCTGATGGTCCTTCTCATCGACGAGCGGCCCGAGGAGGTCACGGAGATGAAGCGGTGCATCCGGGGCGAGGTGATCTATTCCACCTTCGACGAGCTACCCGAGCATCACACCCGCATCGCCGAGATGGTCCAGGAGCGGGCCATGCGCCTGGTGGAGCAGGGGAGGGACGTGGTGATCCTGCTGGACAGCCTCACCCGGCTCACCCGCGCCTATAACCTGGTGATCCCGCCCACGGGCCGGACCCTGTCCGGCGGCATGGACCCCGGCGCGCTCCACAAGCCCAAGCGGTTCTTCGGCGCGGCCCGGAACATCGAGGGCGGCGGGAGCCTGACCGTCATCGCCACGGCCCTGGTGGAGACCGGCAGCCGCATGGACGACATCGTCTACGAGGAGTTCAAGGGCACCGGCAACATGGAGATCCATCTGGACAGAAAGCTCGCCGAGAAGCGGGTGTTCCCCGCCATCGACATCTATAAGTCCGGCACCCGGCGGGAGGAGCTGCTCCTTTCTAAGACGGAGCTGGAAGGAGTCTATATGCTCCGCAAGTTCCTGGCCGGCGGCGGCGCCGCGGAGGTCACCGAACAGGTGGTGCCCATGATGGCCAAGACCGCCACCAACGAGGAATTCCTCAC
>CAMHDC010000182.1 GCA_946183765.1 uncultured Clostridia bacterium
CGTCCAGGTCCGTGTTCTGCTGGGGCAATACGCCTTCGCCTGCGGGCAGGGTGTGGCGGACGGCGATCAGCTCCGCCAAAATGGACACGGCGATCTCCGCTGGGGTCACCGCCCCGATGGAAAGGCCGATGGGCGCGTGGACACGGGAGATACGGTCCCTGTCGAACCCCTCCTCGGCCAAAAGATCGAAGAGCCCCTTCACCCGCCGGTGGGAGCCGATCATGCCCAGGTACCTTGGCTCGTTCCCCTGCAGCAGATACTTCATGCAGGTCACGTCGTCCTTGTGGCCCCGGGTCAGCACGCACACGAAATCCCCCGCGCCGATATGGAGCCGGGGCAGGGCGGCTTCAAAGCTGTCGCAGACGACCTCCTTGGCCTCGGGAAACCGGGCGTAGCTGGCGAAAGCGGGTCGATCGTCCGCCACGCTCACCGAGAAGCCCACCTTCCGCGCCGCCTCATAGAGGGCCAGCGACACGTGGCCGCCCCCCAGCAAAACGAGCCGTTCCGGGGGCAGGAACCGGCGGACGACGGGCTGCCCGTTCACGGTGCGCACAAGGTCCGCCTCCCGGCCTGCCTGGACCGCGGTTAAAATGTCCTGAAATTCCTTACGCATCCTGCTGTGCCTCGTATGCCTTCATGGCGTCCAGGGTGTCCGCAAGGAGCTGTTCCAGGGGCCAGCCCAGCATGTCCGCCCCCTTCTCGATCACGTCCCGGGAGCAGCCGGCGGCGAAGTTCAGCGTCTTATATTTCTTCTTCAGGGACTTGAGGCTCACCTCGTTCACCTTCTTGTTGGGGTGGATGATGGCCACGGCCCCGATGAGGCCTGTGAGCTCGTCCGTGGCGTAGAGCACCTTCTCCATCTCGTGCTCCGGCTTCACGTCGTTGCGGTGGCCGTAGCCGTGGCTCACGATGGCCCGGATGAGCCGGGGATCGAGGTCCAGGCTTTCCATGATCTCCCGGGTCTTCTCGCAGTGCTGCTCCGGCCACTGCTCGTAATCGAGATCGTGCAGCAGCCCCACCAGCTTCCAGAAATCCTTTTCGTCCCCATAGCCCAGCTTGTCGGCGTACCAGCCCATGACCGCCTCCACCGTTTCGGCGTGCTGCAGGTGAAAGGGCTCCTGATTGTATTTCGTGAGCAGGTCCCAGGCCTCGCTCCGGGTGATCTCTTTTGCCATATCCAAAGACCTCCTTGCCAAAGGTTTCTTGCCTATTATAGGAAGAAAACGGGTCGGCTGTCAATTCCCCGATACGGGGAAATAACCCTTCCGTATCGGGAAGAAAACTCACCGTATCGGAGGAAGACAAAGAAAAAGACAAAGACAAAGAAAAAGAAAAAGGAAAAGACAAAGACTCTCTCTCTGCATATGGGCGCCTGAGGCGCAAAGAGAAAAAGATCCCCTCTCGGTTTCGGAGGGGATCGCCTTCTATGGGGTCACGCTGTCATGCCGTGGGTACTCATGTAGTCGTACAGCATCTGCCCGTGCTCCTGCTCCTCCTTCTGGATGTGGTTCAGGGCAGAGCGGGCGCCGGCGTCGGTGAACTCGAAGATGCAGGTGTCGTACACACTGGACACGTGCTTTTCCGTGTCCAGGGCGTCCTTCAGGAGATACTCGTCGGTCTTGCTGTGGGACTTTTCAGCGGCCTTTCCGTCTCCGGGCTGGCAGCTCTGGCCGCTCTGCTGGTTTTGCTGCCCGCCGGACATCATGGGCACCGTGCCGTCCATCAGGCTGCGGATGGTCTTGAGATGCTCCTCCTCCTTGGTCCGGATGGTCAAGAACAGGTCCGCCAGGGCCGGGTCCTCCGCCTTCTGGGCGTACTGGCCGTACTTCTCGATGCAGATCTCCTCGGAAGTCTTGAGATCCTGCAGCAGCATGGATTCCTTTTGTGTCAGTTTCATGTTTTCATTACCTCGCCCATAGGATGGCTCCGCCGTCCTTTTTCCATACGGTCTCAACAAAACCGTCGGTTTTCTGCGCTTTTCTCTTGCGTTTTTCGCCCCGCTGTCGTATACTGACACATATTTTTCGTAAGGAGAGCGTCATGGAGGCATACGGATACAAGGAGGGACTGCGGGACGGGCTGCCCATCGGGCTGGGGTATCTGTCCGTGTCCTTCGGCTTCGCCATCTGGGCGGTGAAGCAGGGCATTCCGGATCTCACGCTGGTGATCCTCTCCGGCACCAACCTGACCTCTGCGGGCCAGGTGGCTGGCGTCACGGTCATGGCGGCGGGCGGGCTTCTCATCGAGCTCGCGTTGACGGAGTTCATCATCAACCTGCGCTACGCTCTCATGAGCGTCACCCTGACCCAAAAGCTCCATCCGGATTTTTGCCTCTGGCAGCGGATGCTGGCGGCCTTCTTCGTCACCGACGAGATCTTCGCCGTGTCCTCCACCCGTAAGGGCCTCTTGACCTTTCCCTATATGATGGGCCTGGGGTGCCTGCCCTGGATCGGCTGGACGCTGGGCACGGCCCTGGGCGCCTTCGCCGGGACGTTGCTGCCCGCCGTCCTTTCCGCCGCCTTGGGCATCGCCATCTACGGCATGTTCATGGCCATCCTGGTGCCGGGAGCCCTGGAGGATAAAGGGGTGCTGCTGGCCATCTTCGCTGCTGTAGCGCTGGGCCTGATCCTTCGCTATGTGCCCCTGTTCAGCTTCCTTTCGGAGGGTTTCGTCATCATCCTCAGCGCCATTTTCGGGGCGTGTATCGCCGCCTGGCTCAAGCCTGTCAAGGCGGGGGAGGGGGAAGCATGAAACTCTATCCCTATCTGCTGGTCATGGCGGGCGTCACCTACCTCATCCGCATGCTGCCCCTGGCTTTCTTCCGCAAAAAGATCACCAACCCCTTCCTCCTGGGGGTCCTCCACTACATGCCCTTCGCGGTCCTGGGAACCATGACCGTCCCCGCCATCTTCACCTCCACCGGCGATCCCGTCAGCTCCACGGTGGGCTTCGTCGCCGCCCTGCTGCTGGGCCTCAAGCGCCGGTCCCTCATCGAAGTGGCCCTGGCCGCCACCGCCGCGGCCTATGTGACCAGCCTGCTGTTGCCACTGCTGTAAAAAATATTTCAAAACCCTCTTGACCCTGACGTTGCGTCAGGGTTTACTATAGGTGTCGAAAGGAGGCGATCGCCATGATGACCGTCCATGAGGTCAGCAAACTGACCGGCGTCAGCGTCCGGGCGCTGCACCATTACGACCAGCTGGGGCTGCTGAAGCCCGCCGAGGTCACCGAGGCGGGGTACCGGCTATATGACGAGAGCTCCCTGGCTCGACTCCAGAGCATCCTGCTCTTTCGGGAGCTTCAGTTCCCCCTGAAGGACATCGGGGCCATATTGGACAGCCCCACCTTCGATCGAAACCGGGCCCTGGATCAGCAGATCAAATTGCTGGAGCTGAAGCGGGAGCATCTGGAGAACCTGATCGACTTAGCCAAGGGTATCAAAGGAATGGGGGTGAAACCATTGACGGATTTCAAAGCGTTCGACACGAGGAAGATCGACGAGTACGCCCGGGAGGCCAAGGCGTCCTGGGGCACCACGCCCGAGTGGAAGGAGTATGAGCAAAAGGCCAAGGGCCGCACCAGGGAGCAGGGGGAGGCCATCGCCCAGGGCATGATGGATATCTTCGCTGAATTCGGAACCATCCGGGACACGGACCCTGCGTCGGCGGAGGCCCAGGCC
>CAMHDC010000183.1 GCA_946183765.1 uncultured Clostridia bacterium
AACGGCTGAACGTGCCCCAGGAGGCCATCGCGGCCTTCGGCAACGACGACAACGATCTGTCCCTCCAAGCCGCCGCAGGCCGGTTCATCGTTCCTAAGGTATCCTCCCCCGCCGCCCTTCTCGCGGCGGACCGGGTGGTGGACAGCATCCCGGCGGCAGCCCTGGAGCTGTGCATACCGGCAGAAGGAAAAGAGGCGAAGCAGACATGGTGAAACGTCGGATACCCATCGCCATAGGGATGGTGGCGCTGACCCTCCTGTTCTGCCTGTGGGGGCCCGTGCCCCGGCTCGTCTTCCTGCTCCTGTGCGGCCTCGCCGCCACCGGGGAGACCTGGTCCATCCTGTCGAAACAGGAGAGCCGGGCCTACGGGGCGATCCCGCTCCTGTTCGTGCTCGCCTGCGGGGTTTTGAGCTTCCTTCATCTGCCGCTGTTCTGGTATGCCGCGGCCTTCTTCGCCGCCGCCCAGCTCATCCTGGCATATGCCGCCCTCACCTATCGGGCGGGCCGGGGACAGGGGGCCCTCACAGCCCTGACGGTGCTGGTGTACCCGGGGAGCCTGTTCGGGGCGCTGCTGCTGCTGAGCCAGCTGGATCGGTGGCTGTGGCCCTTCGCCGTGGGCCAGCTCACCGCCTGGATCTGCGATTCCGCCGCCCTCATCGTGGGCAAAAAGTGGGGCAGACATTATCTGTCCACCCCGGTGAGCCCCCACAAGACCTGGGAAGGCTGTCTGGCCGGTGCGGCGGCCGCCCTGCCCACGGGGCTGCTGTGCTGGGCGCTGTTTCGGGGCGCCTGTCCCCTGTCCCTCTGGGCCTGGATGCTGATCTGCCTCATCTCGTCCAGCTGGGGGCAAATCGGGGACCTGGCGGCGTCCCTCGTCAAGCGGGCTGTGGGCGTCAAGGATTTTTCGAGCCTCCTGGGGCCCCACGGCGGGATCATGGACAAGTTCGACAGCATGGTGTTCTCCATCCCTTTGGCCTATCTTTGTTTGAGAATCGCGGGAGTCATGTGACATGAAGAAGAAAGTTTTCCTGGATAAAGACAGCAAAAAGTTGCTGTTCATCGTGAATCCGGTGGCGGGGCGCAAGGTCTACAAGCGCTTCTTCCCGGAGATGATCCAGCAGTTTATGGAGGCCGGGTATCTGGTGACCACCTACCTGACCCAAAGCCCCGACGACGCGGAGCGCTACGCCGCCCTCTGCGGCGCCGACTACGACCGGGTGGTGTGCCTGGGCGGCGACGGGACCTTTGCCCAGGTGGTCTCGGGCCTGCGCCGCTGCGGCAAGGACATGGCCGTGGGTTATATCCCCGCCGGGTCCTCCAACGACTTCGGCTCCCTTCACGGCCTGTCCTCCGATCTGGTCGCCGCCGCCCACGACGCGGTGACAGGCCGGGTGAAAGCGGTGGACTGCGGCACCTTCAACGACCGGCTTTTCATCTATGTGGCCGCCTTCGGCGCCTTCATCGCCACCTCCTACGTCACGAGCCAGGATCTGAAGAACGCCCTGGGCCGGCCGGCCTATTTCCTGGACGTGATGCGGGAGCTCCCCCGGATCAAGGCGGAACACATGCGGATCACCGCCAACGGCCAGACCTACGAGGGGGACTACATCTTCGGCGCCGTGACCAACAACACCTCCGTGTCCGGGGTGGTGAGCCTGCCCGAGGGGACCGTGGTCACCGACGACGGGAAGTTCGAGGTAGTGCTCATCGAGAATCTGACCACGCTCCCGGAGCTTTCCGACACGGTCTACTCCGTTCTCTCCGGGGACTTCATCTCCCAGCAGATCACCTTCTTCCACGCCAGCGAAATCACCATCGAATCGGACAATCCCATCGACTGGACGCTGGACGGGGAGTATCAGAAGGGCGACCTTCTGGTCAAGATAAAAAACCACAAGCAGGCCCTGCACGTCTACACCCCCGAAGCGGGCGTGCCCGAGGAACCCCTGCCCTGAGCGTTTAACACAAGGAGGCATATGCTATGCAGACCGATAAAAAGAAGGAACTGATCCGTTCCCTGAAATTTTTGCTGTTCTCCATCTCGGCGGGAATCATTCAGATCCTCAGCTTCACCCTGCTCAACGAGCTTCTGCACCTGCCCTACTGGGTGAGCTATCTCATCGCCCTGGTGCTCTCCGTCATCTGGAACTTCACCCTGAACCGGCGCTTCACCTTCCGCGCCGCCAACAACGTGCCCGTGGCCATGCTGAAGGTGGCGGCCTATTACGCGGTGTTCACGCCGCTGTCCACGCTCCTCGAAAAGTATCTGACGGAGACCGTGGGCTGGAACGAGTATCTGGTGACCCTCATCAACATGGTTCTGAACTTCGTCACCGAGTACCTCTTCGACACCTTCGTGGTCTTCCGGGGCGCCATCGACACCAACGATTTGGCCAAGAAGGAAGCGGAAGAGGCGAAGCGAGAAACCGATCTTTCAATATCCAAAGGGGAATGACGATGGATAGAGCCGCCGCAAACGCCTTGTTTGAAAAGTATGTCCGAAAACTGCGGATCACTCCGCCCTGGGATGTCAGGCTGGAATTCGTGGAGGATCCGGCATGGCAAAAAACCGGGGATTTCAAGATCGATTGCGACGATCGGAAGGCGATCCTGCTGCTGAACGTCGTCAACCCCAGGCAGGAGAATCTCGAAGAGGTCATCGTCCACGAGCTGATGCATCTCAAGATGTACCCACTGGATCAGGTGACCGAATCTCTGATCGCCAACTGTTTCAAGGAAGAGACCGCGGCCAGTGATTTCGCCTATCAGCAGTTCTTTACGACCTTGGAACAAACGGTGGAGGAGCTGACCAAGTGTTTTTTGTTGGAATTCGGTGATAACAAGGCCTTGTCCTTCGGACGTTGCAGCCGACAGAAATCCTTCAACGAGCTGTATGACGGATTGAAAAACATCGAATAAAGCAAAAAGCGGCTCATGCCGCTTTTTTCATCTGTTATATCTTCTGCAGCACCTCTTCCGCCAGCTCCTCCACCGGCCGGGCGCCGTCCAGGGTGAGCAAGGGGCAGGAGAGTTTTTGCTGCCACAGGTCGTGCATGGCCCGGCTGCGCATGGTTGGGGCCCCGTCGTCATAGGCGGCGGCCCAGGCGAGGAACGCCTGATGCTGCTCGTACATATCCCCGCCGGGCAGGATGCGGTCGCCGAAGCGTGCGTACTCACGCCGTCTCAGCCGGTCCATGCGGATCTCCGTGGGCGTTACCAGCCGCACCGCCAGGGTGAAGCGGGGGATCAGCGGGTCGCCCCAGCCCACCAGGGAACCGGAGAGCACCGCGTTCCCGATCCTCTCCATATCCCGCTGCAGCAGAGGCAGCCGCTCCGCGTGGGTTCGCAGGGAAGTGAACGGCGGGTCCGTGGGCGCCCAAATGTAATCGTCGGAATCCAGAAAGGCATAGCCCGTTTTCTCGGCTACCGCCTGTCCCAGGGTGCTGGTGCCGGAGCCCGAGGCGCCGAAGATGTGGATGATGTGCCTGCTCATTCTTCCGGTAAATTCAGGTTCTTGAGGGCGTCGCCCAAGGCGTCCGCCAGGGTGAAGGAAGCCGGTTTCTTGGGGTTCACCGCCTCCCGCAGGGGACCAATGACGGCTTGAAAACGGGCTTCGTCCTTGTGGATGCGGTAGAGCTCGGCGGTGTTCCGGGCGTCCCACAGGGCGTCGTGCTGATGC
>CAMHDC010000184.1 GCA_946183765.1 uncultured Clostridia bacterium
AAGGAGATCTTCCCCAAAGCGCCTCACGTGGCCTGGGACAAGGTCAGGAGGGTATAGTGTGAAAAGGGGCTTTTCACACTATGCAGTGTTTGCCTTTGCCGCGGACCGGCGCGGCAATTTTGCAGGCAAAACCGGCAAAACTGCTTAAAAAGGAATGAGGATCAATATGAAGGAGAACATCAAAGCCATCTTTCTCGATTTGGGCGGCACGTTCCGCGAGGTGGACGAGACCAACAAGCCCTTCATCCGCCAGGCCCGGGAGCGCATCTGCGAGCTCTGCGGCACGGACATGGGACCGGACGAATTCTACAGCTTCCTCAACGCCCGCTACGACAGCTATCGGAACTGGGCGCTGAAGTATATGTGCGAGGCCCCGGAGACCATGCTCTGGACCCGCTGGCTGGTGCCGGAGTGGGACCGGGAGAAGATCGAAAAGGCCGCCGTGGAGCTCACCTACTGCTTCCGCCGGGCCAAGGGCGAGCGCCTGGTGGTGCCCAAGGGCATCGAAACCGTGAAGGAGCTCATCGCCCGGGGCTACAAGGTGGGCATCATCAGCGATCTTATCGGCACCGTGGAGATCGACGAGTGGCTGGACAGGGACGGCATCCGGGACCTGTTCTGCACGGTCCAGCAGTCCTCGATCACCATGCTCAGGAAGCCCCATCCGGCCATCTATTTCCTGGCCCTGCAGGAGGCGGGGGTGCGGCCCGAGGAGAGCTGCTTTGTGGGCGACAACCTGAAGCGGGACATCATCGGCGCCAAGCAGTCCAACTTCGCCGGCACCGTGGGCGCGGAGTACCCGGGCGGCCTGGAGTTCAAGCTCACCGAGGAGAACCGGCCCGACTGCATCGTCCACCGCTTCGACGAGCTGCTGAAGCTCTTCCCCGGGGAAGGCAGGTTCTGTCCGGAGAACGGGGAGGACCCCGGCCCCCGGATCCAAGCATAAGCGAAAAGGAGAGACGTTCATGGAAAAGTATACACTATCCGGCGGCGAGGCCCTGGCCCGCGCGGTGGAAAAGCGGTATGAAACGGTGGCTTCGGAGTATCACTTCGAGCCCCTGAACCTGTACGACAGGGCGGGCGCGCCCGTGGGCACGGTCAGGCCCGGGGACGGCGTCGTCTTCTGCTGCCGCCGGGGCGAACGGGAGACGGAACTCACCGACGCCTTCACCGATCCCGATTTCAAGGGGTTCCCCCGGGAGAGGATCGACCCCCTGGATTTCGTGATCCTCACCATGTATTCCGAGAAATACACCTATCTTCCCATCGCCTTCGCCCCCGCCAAGGTCCAGAAGACCCTGGCCCAGGTGCTGAGCGAGCAGGGAAAGACCCAGCTTCACCTGGCGGAGAGCGAGAAATACGCCCACGTGACCTTCTTCTTCAACGGCGGCAACCAGCACCCCTTCCCCGGGGAGGACGATATCCGCATTCCCTCGCCCAAGGGCGTTCCCTTCGAGACGGTGCCCGAGCTGAAGCTGCCCGAGGTGGCGGACAAGCTCCGGGAGGGCTTGGACAAGGGCTATGATTTCATCGTCACCAACTTCGCCAACGGCGACGTGATCGGCCACACATCCAGCGACGAAGCCAAGCCCAAGGCCTGTGAAGCCGTCAGCCGGTATGTGGGAGAATCTGTTGCATACGCCCGCAAAATGGGGTATACTGTATTGGTTACAGCGGATCACGGCAACATCGAGATCCTGCACACCCCCGAGGGCAAACCCCACGTGTCCCACACCACCAATCTGGTGGCCTGCGTGGCTCTGGGCGAGGGCACGAAGAAGCTGCGGGATTCTGGCAAGCTCTGCGACGTGGCCCCCACGATCCTCTCCGCCATGGGCATCGAACCGCCTCAGGAGATGACCGGCGAGCCCCTGTTCTCCTTCGGGAACACGGGCAAGGTGCTGCTTCTGATTTGCGACGGCTGGGGTCTGGACGCCCCCACGGGCAACAACCCCATCTATACCGCCGACACCCCGGCGTGGGACGCCCTGCTCCGGGAATACCCCTATGCCGAATTGGAGGCCTCCGGCCCCGCGGTGGGCCTGGCGGCGGGGAAGACGGGCAACTCCGAGGCCGGGCACATCAACCTGGGCTCCGGCCGGGTGGTGCTTCAGGACGACGTGCGGCTGGACAACGCCATGAAGGACGGGTCCTTCGCCAGGAACCCCGTGTTCCTGGAGACCCTGCGGGGCGTGAAGGAACGGGGCGCGGCGCTGCACCTGTTCGCCCTGCTCACCAAGAAGTCCTCCCACGGCTCCATCGACTACCCCCTGGCCCTCATCGACATGGCCCGGGAAGCGGGGGTGAAGGACGTGTTCGTCCACGTGATCTTCGACGGCCGTTCC
Organism: uncultured Clostridia bacterium; assembly: GCA_946183765.1. Lineage (GTDB taxonomy): Bacteria > Bacillota > Clostridia > Christensenellales > CAG-138 > RUG472. The sequence goes on from CAMHDC010000184.1 coordinate 2,346, forward strand.
ACCGAGCCGGGCAGCGCGCCCGGCCTCCTCAGGGAGTTCGGCGGGACCATCGAAAAGAAGGGCGTGGGCCTCATCGTCTCCGGCGTGGGCCGGGGCGTGGCCCTGGACCGGGATCAGAACTGGGCCAAGGTGAAGCGGGCCTACGATTCTTTGGTCAGCGGCATCGGCGAAGCGTATACCGAATAAGCAACCAAACAAATTTTGCATAAACGGAGGGAGTTATATGATCAACGTTGGCATCATCGGCGCTGGCCGCATCGGCCAGGTCCACGCAAAGAGCATCCTTTCCGGCGTGCCCCAGGCTCACATCCTGGCCATCGCGGACCCCTACATGAAGCCGGCCGTGGCGGAATGGGCCAAGGCTTCCGGCATCGAGAACGTGTACACCGATTATAAAAAGATTTTAGAGGATGAGCGGATCGACGCGGTGCTCATCTGCGCCTCCACCAATCTCCACGCCCAGCTTTCTCTGGAGGCCATCGCCGCCGGAAAGCACATCTTCTGCGAGAAGCCCATCGACCAGAGCGTCGAGAAGATCGAAGAAGTGAAGGCGGCTCTGGCCGCCTCTCCCAAGAAGCTCATCTATCAGGTGGGCTTCAACCGCCGCTACGACCACAACTATCGGGCCATGCGGGACGCGGTGGCCGCCGGCAAGATCGGCGAGGTCCAGTACGTCCGCGTCAGCTCCCGTGATCCGGAGCCCCCTCCGGCGGAATATGCGGCCGTTTCCGGCGGCATCTTCATGGACATGATGATCCATGACCTGGACATGGTCCGCTACCTGTCCGGCCAGGAGGTGGTGGAGCTGTACGCCCAGGGCGCCTGCCTCATCGACCCGGCCATCGGGGAAGCGGGGGACGTGGACACGGCCACCGTCACCCTGAAGCTCTCCAACGGCGCCCTCGCCACCATCGACGGCTCCCGCAAGGCGGTCTACGGCTACGATCAGCGGGGCGAGGTCTTCGGCTCCAAGGGCTGCGTCGTCAACGCCAACGATTCCAATTCCAACATCGTCATCTCCACCGTGGACGGCGTCACCGCCGAGAAGCCCCTGTGGTTCTTCCTGGAGCGGTACATGGGCTCCTATCAGGCGGAGGTGCGGGAATTCATCGACTGCATCATCCAGGGCAAGGAGCCCCGGGTGGGCATCGAGGATGGCCTCGTTTCCATCAAGCTGGCGCTGGCCTGCAGCAAGTCCCTCAGGGAGGACCGTCCCGTGCGCGTGGACGAACTGTAATATACCAAGTTTAGAGAAGGAGAAAAACCATGGCTAAGATCAAAGTAGGCGTGGCCGGTTACGGCACCATCGGACAGCGGCTGGCGGACGGCGTCG
>CAMHDC010000185.1 GCA_946183765.1 uncultured Clostridia bacterium
GCAAGGGCGGACGCAGCGACGTCCGCCTTTTCTATAGGCAACAGCGGGTTGCTTGTCAAACTGTCAGCTCCCTGTATACTAATGGTATCGACATCAGGAGGAAAGAGCTATGGAACCCTATGAGATCTTGAAGACCCTGCGGGAGAAGCGGGGGCTGACCCAGGAGCAGCTGGCGGAGAAGGTGCTGGTGACGAGGCAGGCGGTGAGCCGGTGGGAAACGGGGGAGACCCAGCCCAACACGGACACCCTCAAGCTCCTGTCCCGGGAATTCGACGTGTCCATCAACACCCTGCTGGGCTCGCCCCGGACCCTGTACTGCCAGTGCTGCGGCATGCCCCTCACGGAGGACGGCATGATCAGCAAGGAGCCGGACGGAAGTTTCAACGAGGACTACTGCACCTGGTGCTATGCGAACGGCACCTTCGTCTACGCCTCCAAGGAGGCCCTGCTGGATTTCCTGCTCCATCACGCCCCCAACCCGGACAACCAGCCCGAGCCCCAGCGCCGGGCCCTGTACGATGGATACCTCTCCCAGCTCAAGCATTGGAGATAAACGAGCATCAAAAAGAGAAGGCCGACGCCTTCTCTTTTCATGTCCTTTGCTTTACAGCCCCAGGTCCTCCTTCACGATCAGCACGTGGAAGGCTTTCACGGGGCGGGTGGGGGCCTCCAGGATGAAGGTCACGTTGCACATACGGGCGGCGGTGCGGCAGTCGTGGCACTGGCCCGTCCTGGCGCAGGGGGTGTCCAGGCCCAGCCGCCGGGCGTTGGTGGGGCAGGCGTCCCGCTTGATCCGGTCCATAGCTTCGTCCAAGCCGGTGACGATCTTGTTTTGGCTCACGATCACCACCACTTCGTGGGGCCCGTATATGAGGCCTGCGGCCCGGTTGCCCGTGCCGTCGATGTTGACGAGCCGCCCGTCCGTGGTCAGGGCGTTGGAGGAACACATGTACACGTCCGCGCCCAGGGCCTTGTCCCGGGCGGCCTGCTTGGCTTCCTTGGCCGCCAGCCAGTGCCAGTAGACCTGATTGCCGTTGGCTTGCAGGGCTTCGGCAAGCCCCATGTCACGGACGGTGGCGCTGCCGCCGATGCCTACGCTCTTCGAGCCGATGATCCGAAGGGCCGCCGCCTTGGCTTCCGCTGCCGTATCGAAGACCTCAGGCAGGAACCGGCGGGAGGAAAGAGCGTGGGTGAGTGCGTTGTAGTCGATTTCTGCCATAGATAAACAGCCTCCTTATTTCGTATAGGTAAAGAAGCCCTGGCCGGACTTGACGCCCAGCAGGCCGCCGCGCACCATCTTCCGAAGCAGGGGATGGGGGCGATACTTGGGGTCGCCGGTCTCCGCCTGCAGCACCTCCATGATGGCCAGAACCACGTCGAGGCCGATCATGTCCCCCAGGGCCAGAGGCCCGATGGGGTGATTGGCGCCCAGCTTCATGGCGGTGTCGATGTCCTCGGCGCTGGCCACGCCCTCGGCGTACACGCCCACGGCCTCGTTTATCATGGGGATCAGGATCCGGTTCACCACGAACCCGGCGGCCTCGTTCACCTCCACGGGGGTCTTGCCCAGGCTCACGGCGATCTCCTTGACCCGGTCCACCAGCGCCCGGGGCGTGTTGATGCCGGCGATGACCTCCACCAGCTTCATGACGGGGGCGGGGTTGAAGAAGTGCATGCCGACGAGGGGCCTGTCCAGCTTCGCGCCGATCTGGGTGATGGATAGGGAGGAGGTGTTGGAGGCGAAGATGCAGTCGGGCCTGGCGATGGCCATGAGCTCTTGGAAGGTCTGCTGCTTCACGTCCATGCTCTCGAAGGCGGCCTCCACGATAAGGTCGCAGTCGGTGCAGATGTCCTTGGTGCCGGTGGCGATCCGATCCAAAATGGTCTGAGCCGCCGCGGCTTCCATCTTGCCCTTCTGGACCCGCTTCATAAGCTGGGCTTCGATGCGGCCTTTGCCGCGGGCAGCCAGCTCCTCGGTGATGTCGCACAGCCGCACCTGGAATCCTTCGCACTGGGCGAAGGCCTGGGCGATGCCGGACCCCATGGTCCCCGCGCCGATGATGCCAACGATCATAAAAACCTCCTATCTGTTGTAAAACTCGATGTTCTTCTGCTTGTTCAGAAAGCCGGTCATGCCCCGCTTCTGATCCTCCGTCTCGAAGCAGCCGGAGAATTCCCGGATCTCGGCGTCGATGGCCTCGTCCATGGGAAGGTCGATCCCCTCGTTCATGGCGGCCTTGCAGGCGCGCACGGCGATGGGGGCGTTCCGGGCGATCCGTTCCGCCAGCTTCTTCGCGGCGGGCAGCAGCTCCTCCGGGGCGTAGACGGCGTTGACCAGGCCGATCTGAAGGGCCTCTGCCGCTTTCACGTTTCGGGCGGAGAAGATGAGCTCCCTGGCCCTGCCCATGCCCACGAGGCGCATGAGCCGCTGGGTGCCGCCGAAGCCCGGGGTGATGCCCAACGTGACCTCCGGCTGGCCGAAGACGGCGTTCTCGCTGCAGAGCCGGATGTCGCAGGCCATGGCGAGCTCGCACCCGCCGCCCAGGGCGTAGCCGTTCACCGCGGCGATGGTGGGGAGGGAGAAGGTTTCGATCCGGCGGAACACGTCGTTGCCGCGCCGGGAGAAGGCGGCAGCCTCGGACCGGGTTATATCCGCCATGGCGGCGATGTCCGCCCCGGCGGCGAAGGCTTTTTCTCCGGCGCCGGTGAAGACGAGGCAGCGGACGGCAGAGAGGTCCACCGCGTCCAACGCCGCGGAAAGATCGTCCAATACCTGCTCGTTCAGGGCGTTCAGCGCTTCGGGCCGATTGAGGGTCAGGGTCAGGACGGCGCCCTCCTGCCGGGAAGTTACAAAGGACATATTGCCTCCTTACTGCCGTTCCACGATGGCGGCGCAGCCCATGCCCCCGCCGATGCACAGGGTGGCGAGGCCCCGCTTGGCGTTTCGCTTTTCCATCTCATGGAGCAGGGTCACCAGAATGCGGCAGCCCGACGCGCCCACGGGATGGCCAAGGGCGATGGCGCCGCCGTTCACGTTCAGCTTTTTGGGGTCAAAACCAAGCTCCCGGGCCACCGCCACCGACTGGGCGGCGAAGGCCTCGTTGGCTTCGACGAGGTCGAAATCGTCCACGGTGAGCCCGGCCTTTTGCATGGCCTTCCTGCTGGCGGCCACGGGACCAACGCCCATGACGGCCGGGTCCACGCCCGCAAGAGCGCCGGTCACGAACCGGGCCATGGGGACCACGCCCAGCTCCTTCGCCTTCTCCTCGGAAAGGAGGACTAGGGCGGCAGCCCCGTCGTTGATGCCGGAGCTGTTGCCTGCGGTGACCACGCCGTCGGGCTTGAAGGCGGGCTTGAGCTTGGAAAGGATCTCCACGGTGGTGGCGGGCCGAGGGCCTTCGTCCGTATCCACCACCACGGTCTGCTTTTTCTGCTTCACGGTGACGGGCACGATCTCGTCCCTGAACCGGCCGGCTTCCATGGCCCGGGCGCACTTTTGCTGGGAATCGGCGGAGAATTCGTCCAGCTCCTGCCGGCTGATGCCCCAGCGCTCGGCCACGTTCTCGGCGGTGATACCCATGTGATAATCGTTGAAGGCGTCCCACAGGGCGTCGTTCACCATGGTGTCCACCAGGGTGCCGTTGTTCATCCGGTA
>CAMHDC010000186.1 GCA_946183765.1 uncultured Clostridia bacterium
CTTTGCCGCGGGCTACGACCGCATGATGGCGGACGTGGACTATGACGGCTGGGCTGCCTATATTCATGGATTTTTGAAGGAGGCAGGGGCCAAGAACATCCTGGAATGCGCCTGCGGCACCGGAAGCCTGACGGTGCGCCTGGGGCGCATGGGGTATCAGATCACCGGCTCGGACCTGTCGGAGGATATGCTCATGGCGGCCCGTCAAAAAGCCCTCGACGCGGGGCTCCGGTTTCTGCCCTTCGTCTGCCAGGACATGCGGCATATCGCTCTCCACAAGCCCGTGGACGCGGTGATCGCGGCCTGCGACGGCGTGAACTATCTGCTGGACGGGGCGGAGGATTTCTTCCGGGCGGCGCATAAGGCGCTGAAACCCGGCGGTTTGCTCCTCTTCGACGTTTCCTCCGCTTATAAGCTTTCCACCGTCCTGGGGAACAACACCTTCGCCGCCACCGGCGACGATTGGGCCTATATTTGGGAGAATACCTACCATCCCCGTCTCAATCGGGTGGATATGCTGCTCACCGGCTTTTTGAAGCAGGGCGCGGGGTACACCCGTTTCGAGGAGCACCACAGTCAGCGGGCGTATACCGAGGAAGAACTGAGAACAAGCCTCGCAAGCTGCGGCTTCGGGGATGTTCGGGTATATGAAGCCTTCACCCGCAGCGCGCCCGGAGCGACGGCGGAACGGCTCCAATTCACAGCACGAAAGGAATGAACATGAACGATACGATCCTTCAGGGACTTTTGAAAAACAGCTCCATCCGCTTTGCCGCCATCGCCGGCCGTGAACTGGTGACGGAGGCCCAGCGCATCCACAGCCTCAGCCGCACGGCTACCGCCGCCTTGGGCCGGGAGCTCCTTATGGTGGCCATGATGGCTTCTCAGCTCAAGAACGACACGGATTCCGTTTCCACCATCCTTTCCGGCGGCGGTCCCGGGGGCAATCTGGTGTGCGTGGGCCGCAAGGGCCCCTTCGTGAAGGGCTGCGCCGGGGATCCGGGCTGCGAGCTGCCGCCCAAGGAGAACGGCAAGCTGGACGTGGGCGGCTACGTGGGCAAAAACGGCAAGCTCACCGTGGTGCGGGATCTGTCCTTAAAGGAGCCCTACGTGGGCATGTGCCACCTGGTTTCCGGCGAAGTGGCGGAGGATTTCGCCGAATATTTCACCGCATCCGAGCAGCAGCCCAGCCTGGTATACCTGGGCGTGCGGCTGGAGCCTCTCTCGGGCCGGGTTTTAGGCGCGGGCGGCCTGCTCGTGCAGCCCCTGCCCGACTGTCCTGCAGAAAATGTGGACTACGTTATGACCAAGGCGGAGGCCATTCCTCATCTCACAGAGCGGCTGTCCGAAGGCGAGAGCCTACGGAACGTCGTCCTTTCCCTGTTCTCGGATGGCGACGTCTCCTTCACGGATGAGCTTAATCCCGCCTACCGCTGCGATTGCAGCCGGGAACGCATGGAGCGGGCCCTCATGAGCCTTGGACGGGACGAGCTGAAGGAGATCATCGAGGAGGACGGTCAGGCGGAGCTTGCCTGCCACTTCTGCAACAGCAAATATACCTTTAGCAAGGCGGAGCTGGAAGCGATCCTCCGGGAAGGAGCCGGGGCGTGAAGCAGGATCGGGACAACATACTGTCCTTCGACCAGGGAGCGGGGTTCTATCTGCGCACCGGCCGCCGTCAGGCGGAAGCGGGGAACCTGATCCGCGCCCTGTCCCATCTGCGCCTCGCTCACGAGAAGGACCCGGAAAATGCGGAGATCACCATCGCTCTGGCCGAGATATTGAACCGGATGCAGCGGTTCGAGGAGAGCGTCATCGTTCTCATGGGCCTGGGACGGCTGGAAACTCTGCCCCCCGACGGGCTTTTCGGCATGGCCAGCAACTTCATCGCCATGGAGGAGTTCGGGCCCGCCCGCATGTGCCTTGAATACTATCTCAAGTCTGACCCCGAGGGCGCCTATGCCGCCGACGCCGCGGACTACCTCGACATGATGGACGACACGCCGGAGATGAACTGGCAGCTGGGCCTGGACGAGGGGGAGGACCTGGAACTGATCGCCCATATCCACTACGCCAAGACCCTTCACGTGTCCGGCCGGGACCGGGAGGCGCTGCGGCATCTCCTGGACCTGGAGGAGCGATACCCCAAGTCCCTGTGGCTTCAGATGGAGATCGCCCTGTCGGAATACTGTTTGGAGGAGTACGAGCCCTGCGAGCAGCGGCTCTTCAACATTCTCAAGGAGGACAGCCATTACGTCCGCGCCAAGTGTTTGCTGGCCCTGCTGAAGCGGGGCGAAGGCAAGAGGCGGGAGGCCCGGGAGATCCTGAACTCCGTTCCCATCCCGGCGGACGGCACCACGGAGGAGCTGGGAAATCTGAACGTGATGCTCCTGGAGCTGGAGGACTACGTTCGGGCGGAGGCGTGCGGTGAGACCCTCTATGGGATTCTGCCCTACGACCCCCTGACCCTGCACGAGCTGGGGTACACCAAGTATATGCTGGGCAAGGCCAAGGAGGCGGCTGACCTGTATCGGCGGATCGTGGAGATGGACCCCCACGACACCGTGGCCGCCTGGTATCTCGCCGCTGTGCAGGCGGAGCCGGACCCCAAAAAGGGCGGCAAGGGCTGGACCATCCAGTACGACGTTCCCTACCGCATCGCCGCCGAACGGCTGCGGCGGATGGGGGAGACCTTCTCCAAAGGCCCGGAGTACCTGGCCAAGCGCTGGGCGGAGGACGCAGAGTTTCGGGATCTGGTGGGCTGGGGCCTGGTTTCGCCCCTTGCCCCGGATAAGCACGGCATCATCACCATCCTGGCGGTGGCGGGGGATAGGGAGGCAGAGCGGCTGCTGCGCTCCTTCCTGCTTCGATCCGATCAGACCGACGAGGACAAGCAGATCGCCTTCGGCGCGCTCCACACCTTCGACGGCGCGGAGCCTCACGCCATGTTCTATAACGGCCTTTGGCAGTTCGGGGAGGTCATTCACGCCACCCTGCCCGCGGACCTGCCCAAGCCCTACATGAAGATCTTCCAGCGGCTTGCCCGCTGCGCCGAGGAGATCGACTGCCCGGAGAAGACGGCGGAGTTCGCTCAGCGGGCTTTCTACTACTTCGTCCTGGCGCAGAAGGGGACCTACCGCCGCATTTCGCCCACCCAGGAGGACGCCTTCACCGCCGCCTTCGTGTGCATGGCGATGCATTTTATGGAGCAGCAGATCAGCGAGGAAGCTTTGTGCGAGGCCTTCGACATCACCGCGCGGCGGTTGAACAACGCCCTGAAGATGATCTTTACCACACTGGAGGAGGGGAGCCGGGAATGAGATTCATCGCCACCACCAAGCTGGGACTGGAGTCGGTCACCGCCTTCCAGCTCAGGAAGATGGATATGTCCGACGTGCAGAACGCGGACGCGAACGTCAGCTTTTCAGGCTCGTTCGACGACATGGCAAAAGCCCTCCTGTACCTGCGCACGGCGGAACGGCTGCTGCTGGAGGTGGGCTCCTTCGAAGCGACCACCTTCGAGGCCCTCTTCGAGGGGATCAAGGCCATCAACTGGAAGCCCTACCTCACTCCTCACAGCCGCATCCACGTGAACGGCAAGAGCGCCAAGAGCACCCTGTTCTCCGTGTCCGACTGCCAGAGCATCGC
>CAMHDC010000187.1 GCA_946183765.1 uncultured Clostridia bacterium
AAAGCCGGCCAGCACGATGAGCTCGATCCCATGTTCGGTCAGGGCTTCCGTCAGGGCCGCTTCGAAGCCCGCCTGGCCGCCGCAGGCCTTTCGGGTCAGGGTGAGGGCTTCCACCCCCGCCGCCCGGGCCCGCTCCAGAGCGTAGGCGCCCGTGCGGTTGGAGATCACCAGGACCACCTGCCCGTGGGGGAGTTTGCCCGCCGCCTGAGCGTCCAGGATGGCCTGCAGATTGGTGCCGCCGCCGGAGACCAGCACGGCGATCCGAGCCTTACGCATGGCCGCCCTCCTTTCGGGCCGCGCCCGTCAGCAGGGGCAGGATCACGGCCCCCAGAGCGTTGCCCAGGATCACCAGCCATAAAAACAGGAAGGCCTTCAGGCTGACCATACCCGAGGCCGCAAAATAGAAGATATCCGCGATGGAGTGCTCGAAGCCGCTGAGAATGAACACCGGGATGCAGAAGAGGATGCCCAAAGGCGTCTTGCTGTCCCGCCAGGTGCTGACGGCCAGATACATGAGGATGCCGCAGAAGCCGCCCCGGACGAAGGTCCCCCACCAGGGCTGGGTCAGCTTGGCTTCGCAAAGGGTCAGGGCGGCCTTGCCCAGGTTCGGCAGCGCCGCCCGGATGATCAGCCCGCCCAGAACGGTGGCGACGGCGTTGCCCAAAAGGGCCAGCAACAGCGTCTCCACGGCGTCCCTGCCGTGATCCTCGGGAATAAAGCCCACCTTGCCGGTGAAGAGGGCATACCCCTTCAGGCAGATGGACAGCAGCGCCACGGAGAACAGCACCGCGCCCACGATCCGGTTTTCCACGGCCAGGAACACAGCTCCGCCCAAACAGATGCAGATGCCCGCCGCAGCGCCGGACGCGATCTTTTTCAGCATATGACTATCTTCTCCTCGCTGAATTCGATGGTGCCGATCCGATAGGCGTCCTCGCCTTGCTCGTGCAGAACGGCCAGGGCCTTCTCCGCATCCGCGGCGGCCACCACGATGCTCATGCCCACGCCCATGTTGAAGGTGTTGAACATATCCCGTTCGGATATGCCGCCCCGCTTTTGTATCAGGTTGAAGATGGGCAGCACCCGCACGGCGCTCCGGTCGATCTTCGCGCCCAGCCCAGCCGGGATGCTCCGGGGGATATTCTCATAGAATCCGCCGCCGGTGATGTGGGAAATGCCCTTGATTCGGACCTCCTGCAGCAAAGCCAGCACCGGCTTCACGTAGATCTTTGTGGGCGCAAGAAGCGTTTCGCCCAAAGAGCGCCCGCCCAGCTCCGCCACCGGCGCGGTCAGATCGGCGTGCTCCACGTCGAACACCTTGCGCACCAGGGAGAAGCCGTTGGAATGGACGCCGCTGGACGGCAGGGCGATGACCACGTCCCCGGGAACCATGCTCTTGTTGTCGATGATGCGGGATTTATCCACGATGCCCGTGGCGTAGCCCGCCAGATCGTATTCGTCCTCCGGATAGAATCCGGGCATCTCGGCTGTCTCGCCGCCGATGAGGGCCGCCCCCGCCTGGACGCAGCCGTCGCACACGCCCTTGACGATGTCGGCGATCCGCTCCGGCACGTTCTTGCCGCAGGCGATATAATCCAGGAAGAAGAGGGGCTTGGCCCCGCAGCAGATGATGTCGTTGACGCACATGGCCACGCAATCGATGCCCACGGTGTCGTGCTTGTCCATGAGAAAGGCCAGCTTCAGCTTGGTGCCCACGCCGTCGGTGCCGGATACCAGCACCGGTTCCCGCATGCCTGCGAGATTCGGCACGAACAGCCCGCCGAAACCGCCGATATCGGAGCAGACGCCCTCCGTAGCGGTGCGGGCGATGTGAGATTTCATCAGTTCAACAGCCTTATAGCCGGCGGTGATGTCCACGCCAGCCGCGGCGTAGGCTTCGGACCTTGAAGTGGAATCCATCGTTTACTCCTTTCCGTTCCAACAATAGGTACACAGATCGCAGGGGTCCAGGCCGATGGCTCGGACGACGCCGTCCAGAGACTGAAAGTCCAGAGAGGCAAACTGGAGCTTGTTCGCGATGGCCCGGCGCAGGTTCCGGCCCCGTTCGGTGGTGCCGTCGCTGTATTCGTCCAGGTGAGAGAACCCTTCCTCCCCCTCCAGCTCCAGGATCACCCGGCGCGCGATCAGCTCCATGTCGGAGGTGGCGCGGCTGAAGTTCAGATACTTGCAGCCGAAGAGGATGGGCGGACAGGCGGAACGCATGTGGACCGATTTGGCGCCGTTATCATAGAGGAATTCCACCGTCTCCTTGAGCTGCGTCCCGCGGACAATGGAATCGTCTACAAAGAGCAAATCTTTCCCCTGGATCAGCTCATGGACGGGGATCTGCTTCATCTTCGCCACCCGGTCCCGGTCCTGCTGGCTTTGGGGCATGAAGCTGCGGGCCCAGGTGGGCGTATACTTGATGAAAGCCCGGGCAAACTTTTTGCCGCTTTTGTTCGCATAGCCAATGGCGTGGGGGGTCCCGGAATCCGGCACGCCGCCGACATAGTCGATGTGGTCTGTAAAGCCGTTCTTTTCATCCTGCTCCGCCATGAGTTCCCCGTTGCGGTAGCGCATGGTCTCCACGTTCACCCCTTCATAGGAGGATGTGGGATAGCCGTAATAGCTCCACAGGAAGGAGCAGATGCGCTTCTTTCGGCCCGCCGGCAGCAGTACCGTCATTTTCTCCGGCGTGATGTGTACGATCTCCCCGGGCCCCAGCTCCCGCTCGTCCTCGAATCCCAGCTTCTGATAGGCGAAGGACTCGAAGGACACGGCGTAGCCATCCTCATTCCGGCCGATACAGACGGGCAGCCGGCCCACCTTGTCCCGGGCGGCGATGAGGCTCCCGTCATCCTTCAGGATCAGCACGGAGGCGGTGCCGTCGATCTGTTCCTGCGCGTAGCGGATCCCCTCGGTGAAGTCATTCTTTTGGCTCATGAGCGCGGAAAAGAGCTGGGTGCTGTTGACCCGTCCCCCGGTCATGGCGTCGAAGTAGCCTCCTTCTTTATCCAAACAGCTTTCGATGAGCTCGTTCGCATTGTTGATCACGCCGATGATGCAGATGGCATAGTTGCCCAAACGGGACCGGACCAGCAGGGGCTGAGGATCCGTGTCGCTGATGCAGCCGATGGCGCTGGTCCCCTGCATCTCCTGGAACACATGCTCGAATTTGGTTCGGAAGGGCGCGTTCTCGATGCTATGGATCTTGCGCTGGAGCCCGATCTCGGGATCATAGGCAGCAAGACCGCCCCGCCTGGTGCCCAGGTGGGAATGATAATCCGTCCCGAAGAACGTGTCCAGCAGGCAGTCCTTCCGGGAAGCGATGCCAAAGAAGCCGCCCATGGGCCTTACGCCTCGGCAAAGAACAGCTTGGAAAGGGTCATGGGATCGATATATTCACCGTCTTTGTATACCCGCATGTTGCCGGAGGCGATCTCGTCGATGAGCATGACGGAGCCATCGGCGTCATAGCCGAACTCGAACTTGATGTCGTAGAGGACCAGGCCCTTTTCCGCCAGGTCGTCGGCCACGATCTTGGTGATCCGCTGCGTCATCTCCTTGATGGCGTCGTACTGTTCCGCCGTCATGACGCCCAGAA
>CAMHDC010000188.1 GCA_946183765.1 uncultured Clostridia bacterium
CAGTTACGACGCCGAGGCCCGGTCCGTCCCCTTCGGGGACCCGGCCGCCGGGGAGGAGATCGCCGCCTGGATCAGGGAGAAGACCCGGGAAAAGGTGAAGGTGTCGGAGGACGCCATGCGGTTCGACGCGGACACCCTGGCGGTTCTGATCAACACCGTCTTTCTCAAGGACGGCTGGCGCGAGCCCTTCAATGAGGACAGGACGGAGCAGGGGATCTTTTTCGGCTTGAACGGGAAGGAAGGAACGGCGGACTACATGCGGCGAACGGACCTGAACGGCACCATCGTCCGCGGCGAAGGATTTTTGCGGTATGCCTTGCCGCTGCGAGACGTGGGACGGATGGTGTTCGTGCTGCCGGACGAGGGCGTGTCCCTGGAGAGCTTGCTGGGCAGCCCCGAAAGCATGGAAAAGCTGCTCCACAGCGGAGAAAACAAGAAGGCGGACGTGGATTTGATGGTGCCTAAGTTCGGCTTCCAGGATCGGACGAACCTGGAGGAGATCCTCCAATCTTTGGGCGTTCAAACCTGCTTCACCGGCATGGCGGACTTCTCCGGCATGACGGACACGCCGGTGTATATCAGCCGGGTGCTCCAGGAGAGCCGCATCGACGTGGACGAGAACGGGGTGGCGGCGGCGGCCTATACCCTGGTGGCCATGACCAAGGGCGCGGCCATCCCCGCGGAACGGGAGAAGGTGGATTTCCACCTGGATCGTCCCTTCCTCTACGCCATCGAAAGCCGTGACGGTACGGTGCTTTTCCTGGGCGCCGTGACGGAACCGGTCCAGGATTGATCTCTTTATTATAAACGCCGGGGATAGGCTTTTGCGCCTATCCCCGGTATCGTTTTATGCTTCTAAAACTGTGAAAGTTTTATTTGTCCGTGTGCAGATCCACCTGCTGGTGCGCGAGGGGCAGCTGGTTCTCGGTGAGGGCCTTCTGAACGGCCTCGTTGAGCCCGAAATACACGGTCCAGTAGTCGCCGGACTTGAACCAGGTCCTGAGCTTGAAGGAGGGCAGGCCTCCCTCGGTGACGGTGACCAGGGCTTCGGGGGCGGGGTCGTCCAGAACCAGCTCGTTCTTTTTGGCACAGTCGAGGAGCAGCTCGCAGACCTTCTCCTTGTCGGCGGCGGGGCTGAGGGTCAGATCGATGTCGAGACGCCGGGTCTTGTTGGCGTTCAGGTTCTTGATGGCGGAATTGGCGAGGGCTCCGTTGGGCAGCGTCACCTGCAGGTTGTCCGCGGTGGCGATGGTGGTGTAGAACAGGGTGATCTCCTTCACCGTGCCCTCATGGGCGCCGTCGCTGATGTAGTCGCCCACATGGAAGGGGCGGAAGATCAGCAGCATGATGCCGCCGGCCAGGTTGGAGAGGGACCCCTGCATAGCCAGGCCCACGGCCAGGCCGCAGCTGCCCAGCACCGCCAGGATGGAAGCGGTGGGCACGCCCACGGTGGCGACCGCCATGAGGATCACCAGCACATAGCCCAGCACCTTGACGGCGCTGGCGGCGAAGGTCTGCACCTCGGGGGCCAGCTTCTGGAACTTCTTGCCCTTCTTCACCAGTTTCACGATCATCTTCACCAGCCACAGGCCGACGACGAGGATCAGCAAAGCGGCCACGATCTTCATAGCCAGATCAGCCAAACTTCCGCCGATCAGCGCACCCAGGTCCAGTTTGTCTTGCAGCATAGATTTATCCTCCTTGGATTTGATTATCGAAGCATCAGCCAACCACGATGTTGACGATGTTCTTCACCACGATCACCTTCCGCACGGTCTTGCCGCTGAGGAAGGGCTGCACCGCGTCGGCACGGAGGACCGCCTGTTCCACGGCTGCCTTATCCATGTCGGCGGGCAGGGCGATCCGGGCCCGGACCTTGCCGTTGACCTGGACGCCGTACTCCACGGTATCCGCCACCAGGGCGCTCTCCTCGTAGGTGGGCCAGGGGGTCCGATAGAGGGGCGCTTCGAAGCCCAGCGCTTCGTTCATCTCCTCGGCGATATGGGGCGCGAAGGGGTCGAGAAGCAGGAGCAGCGTATGGAGCTCGTCCCGGGTGATGCTGCCCTTGGCGTAGAAGTCGTTCACCAGGCTCATCATGGCCGCGATGGCGGTGTTGAACTTCATGTGCTCGATGTCGTCGGTCACCTTTTTGACGCAGCCGTGGACCTTGGACCGCATATCCTTCGTTTCGCCCTCGCCCTGGACCATGTCCTGAAGCCGCCAGACCCGGTCGAGGAACCGCTTGCACCCGTTGGCGCTCTGCTCGCTCCAGGGGGTGGCGGCCATGTAGTCGCCCATGAACATGACGTAGGTGCGGAGGGTGTCCGCGCCCAGCCGGTCGATGACGTCGATGGGGTCCACCACATTGCCCTTGGATTTGCTCATCTTGTCCCCGTCGGGGCCCAGAATAAGGCCCTGATAGGTGCGCTTGGCGTAGGGCTCGGGGGTGTTGACCTCCTTGATATCGTAGAGAAACTGATGCCAGAACCGGGAGTAGAGCAGATGGCGCGTCACGTGCTCCATGCCGCCGTTGTACCAGTCCACGGGCATCCAGTACTTCATCTTCTCCTTATCGCAGAACACCTCGTCGTTGTGAGGATCGATGAAGCGGAGGTAGTACCAGCTGGACCCGGCCCACTGGGGCATGGTGTCGGTCTCCCGCTTGGCGGGGCCGCCGCACTTGGGGCAGGTGCAGTTGACGAAGCTGTCGATGCGGGCCAGGGGGCTCTGCCCGTCGGTGCCGGGCTCGAAGTTCTCCACGTCGGGCAAGGTCAGCGGAAGCTGATCATAGGGCACGCCCACGGTGCCGCACTTGGGGCAGTGGATCAGGGGGATGGGCTCGCCCCAGTACCGCTGGCGGTTGAAAGCCCAGTCCTTCATCTTATACTGGACGCCCTTGTGGCCGATGCCCTTCTTTTCCAGATAGGCGAGCATGGCCGCGATGGAGTCCTTCTTGTTGTCGTAGACGTTCAAAAAGTCGGAGTTGATCATGGGCCCGTTGCCGGTATAGGCGGCCTTTTCGATGTCGCCGCCTTCGATGACGGGGATGATGTCCACGCCGAATTTACGGGCGAATTCCCAGTCCCGCTCGTCGTGGGCGGGAACGGCCATGATGGCGCCGGTGCCGTAGCCCATCATCACGTAGTCCGCGATGAAGATGGGGATCTCCTTATTGTTGACCGGATTGACGGCGGTGAAGCCCTTCAGCCGCACGCCGGTCTTGTCTTTGACCAGCTGGGTCCGCTCGAACTCGGTCTTCTTGGCGCACTCCGCCCGGTAGGCCTCCACCTCGTCCCAGTTCTCGATCCGATCCTTATACTTGTCCAGCAGCGGATGCTCGGGGGCCATGACCATGAAGGTGACGCCGTAGAGGGTGTCGCAGCGGGTGGTGTAGATCTCCAGCGCTTCGGGCACGCCCTGAATGGCGAAGTTTACGAAGGCGCCCGTGGACTTGCCGATCCACTCGATCTCCTGCTGCTTGATGGAATCGGGATAATCCACCGTGTCGAGGCCGGAAAGGAGCCGGTCGGCGTACTGGGTGATCTTCAGATACCACACGTCCTTGGGGAGCTGGATGACGTCGCTGTGGCACA
>CAMHDC010000189.1 GCA_946183765.1 uncultured Clostridia bacterium
TGCCGGTCTTGGCGCCCACGATGTCCCGGGCGTTGACGGCGCAGGGGATCTTCATGTTGATGAGATTGCCCGTGATGAAGGCGAGATACCCGCCGCCCGCGCCCAGCATGGGGGTGTAGATCAGAAACTCCACCACGCTGCTGACGGTCCACACCAGGCCTACGGACAGGAAAGCCTTGGCCACCGCCCCCAGATCGGGCAGAGCGCCCAGGTAGGTGCCCATGAGGAAAGGCGCGCCTACCAGCATGAGGAGGGTGATCAGGGTGCAGACGCGGCCGATGCGGTGGGTACCGCGGGTGTAGCTGGCCCAGATGTCGTTGATCTGCTTGTTTTCCATACCTCTCCCCTCCTTACTTCATCAGCAGGCCGATGACCACAGCCGCGGCCATGCCCACGATCATGCTGCCTGCCACGGAGAAGCTCTCCACCCAGGCCTTCTGCTTTCTCTCCACCAGGTAAATGAAGCCTGCCATCACGAGAGCGGAGACTGCCGCCACGGCGATGGGGATCCAGTCGCCGGTGAAGGTGAACAGGCCGTTCCCCGACACGAAGCCGCCGATGTAGCTGCCCATGTAGGCGGACACCAGGCCGATGAACATGGCGGTCATGGCGATGTCGCCGAAGCCGCCGCCGGCCTTCTCCTTGGTGACGGTGAGCTTCTGGGTGTACTTTTTGTTGAGGAAGATGGACAGGACCATGCCCCACATGATGCAGATGCTCATCAGGAGGGCGATGGTAGCAAAGCTTGCAGGCGTCATTTTGTCCGCGGACAGGGTACCCATGCCCACCTGCTTGGCCGCCGCATCCGCCACCGTGGTCTCGTAGTGGAGCGCGCCGATGACCGAGAGGCGCAGCCAGGGCCAGGGGATGCCCAGGCTCCCCGAGAGAGCGATGACCCCCAGGAGGATGCCCACGCTGGGCAGGAGCGAGAAGGTGGCGCTGGACGTGACGGCCCGCTTCATCTTCGTTCTGTCCATGCCGAGGGCGATGCCCGCCCGCCAGGCGCGGATGAGGAAGACGACGCACAGGATCGCCACGAAGGCGATGATCCCGCCGCAGATGAGATAGATGGGCGGGGCGTTGAGTTGGGAGAGAATGGTCATAGAATACCTCCTGATGCCAAACGCGCCCGGGAGCACAGGGCCCCAGGGCGCAAAAGTTCCTTATTCGGGTTTGAGCTGACCGCCGGCCGCCGCGACGGCCGCCCGGGCCAGCAGAAGCGTGGGGTCGATGAAGGGCACCCGGCCCCCGTTCTGAAAGACCAGCGGGAGCTCCGTGCAGGCCAGCAGGAAGGCTTGGGCCCCCTGCTGCTCCAGAGCCATGATCTCGGGATAGAGCCGCTCCGGGTGCGGGGTGCGGCCCGCCTTGATCTCGTCGTAGATGAGGTACATGAGGTTTTGGATGCCCACCTCCGTGGGATGGAGCAGGCGAATGCCCCGCTTTTCGAAATAGGGCTCGTAGACGCCGGCGCGGGCGGTGCCGGACGTGGAGAGCAGCCCCACGCAGCTGAGTCCCTTCTCGGCGCAGTATTGCGCGGAGATCTCGGGCATGTTCAGCACGGGCACGTCCACCGATGCCGCCACGCCGCTGTGGAAATAGTGGGCGGTGTTGCAGGGGATGATCAGCAGGTCCGCGCCCTGGTCCACCAGGCGTTTCGCGCTCTCCACCATGGGGGCGAGGGGCGCGTCGCTGCTCGCCAGAATGCAGCCGGTGCGGTCCGGGATATCCGTATTGTTGTCGATGAGCACGTGCAGATGCTCCTGATCGGTCTTGGCCGCGGTGTTCTCGATGATCTTCGTGAACAGGTCCGCCGTGGCCATGGGGCCCATGCCCCCGATGATGCCGATGACTTTTCTTCCGTGGATCAAAGTGCGCCTCCTGTACAGTCGATGAATGGCCGCTCAGAACCGGTGTCCGCCGCCGCCGCCCGAGAACCCGCCGCCGGAATGACCGCCGCCGCCCGAGAACCCGCCGCCGGAACGTCCGCCGCCGGAGCTCTCCACGTGCTTCGTCTTCCGCTGGGACAGCATCTTCAGCACCACGCCGGCCACGATGGCGGTCTTCACGGCGGAGCTCGCCGTGTTCACGGCCACCTTCACGTTGAGGGCGTTCTCCGGCGCCACCTTCTTGCGTCGCTGGAGGCTCATGACGGCGAAGTTGCCGATCAGCGCCAGGCAGACGGCCAGAAAGGCGTTGGTCACATAGCGGAAGGGCGCGGCGACTTTGCCGCCCTCCAGGAGCCGGACCACCTGTTCGAAGGCCTTGGATGCGCAGGTATAGTAATCCTTCTGGGAAGCGTACCGATAGATGTTGTCGGTGATCTCGTTGCAGCGGGTCCGGTTGACGGTCTTATACACCGCGCCGTCCGCGATGAGCTGGATGTAGCGGTTGTCCATGTCGATGATGAGCAGGGCGCCGGAGGTGTCCCCGAAGAACTCCAGGAACTTCTGTTCCGCCAGCCGCTCCGTGGTGGTGGAATTCTGATTCACGGACACGAAGGCGGCGTTGCCGTAGGGCAGCACCTTCTCCATGACCGCGGTCAGCTCGGCCTCCTCAGCGCCGGTGAGCAGATCGGCTTCGTCGTCGATGACCACCCGATAGACGCCCTCCTCCGCCGCGAAAGCGGAGAGGGGCAGGACCAGCATAAGGGCGAACAGGCACAGCAGCCCCGCCAGGAATCGTTTACGACCTTGCATTGTTGGCGCCCTCCCTTCTGAAGAAATTGGGCACCGGCCGGGTAGCCAGATCGTTGTACCGTCCGATGGTGAACAGCGCGTTGACCAGGATCCCCGCCAGGCATCCGGTGGCCAGGCCGTAGTACCAGGCGTCGTTGGGGAACACCTCGGGGTTGATGCCCACGAACACGCCCAGGGCCAGGATGACGGGAGCCACCAGGGCGGGCACTATGCCGGACTTGTTCTTGGCCCCGGCGGCGTTGCGAACGAGCTTCACGCTCAAAACGATCTGCCCGATGAGGGCCAGCAGGAAGGCGGGGCCCACGGTGCCGCCGCTGCCGGTGGTGGTCCCAAGGGCCAGGGCCGCCGTCAATCCGTAAAACACATACGCCAGGCCCGTGCCCAGGCAGGAAGCGGTCTTGGACTTGGGGCTCGCCTTCTTCTCCCCGGAATTGTCGCCGTAGTCGTAGACGTGGCGCTCCTGGAGCCGGATCTGCTTGAGCTCGTTGTTGAGGAGCCGCCCGGACAGCACCAGCAGCACGGCGCACAGGGCCGCCATGGTCATGGGCTGAATGAAGGCCGGCAGCAGGCTCAGCACCAGGAACAGGACCGCCGCCGCTGCGGCCGAATAGAGGAAGAATGTCTTGAGGTCCACGGGCAGATCCACCGTGATCTTGCCGGACTGACCGTTCATGACGGAGTAGGCCACCCTGTCCTTTTTGCGCCAGGTCAGGAACCACACGGGGAACAGGGACACCTCGTACCCCGTGGCCTTGGCGCCGATCTGCTCGATGCGCTTCTCCCGGCTGGAGGGCACGGACACGCTGACCTTCCCCGCCTTCTGCTTGATGGTGTCATAGACCTTGTCGGCCGCCTGTTCGGTGGCTAAGACGGTGTAGGCCTCCG
>CAMHDC010000190.1 GCA_946183765.1 uncultured Clostridia bacterium
TAAAGTATACTACAGCCATTACCAACCAAGGAGATACCTAAAATGAAAAAGTACGTTGCGATCATCCTCACAGCCCTCCTCCTCGTGTCTGCGCTGGCGGGCTGCTCTGCCAAGAAGGAAACTACGGATTCGGAAAAGATCAAGGCCGCCGGCAAGCTGGTGGTGGGCATCACGGACTTCGCGCCCATGGACTATCTGGGGGACAACGGGGAGTGGATCGGCTTCGACGCCGATTTAGCCCGGGCCTTCGCGGAAAGCCTGGGGGTGAAGGCGGAGTTCACCGTCATCGACTGGGACAACAAGACGCTGGAGCTGAACGCCGGCAACATCGACTGCATCTGGAACGGCATGACCCTCACCGACGGCGTGAAGGCGGCCATGGAGACCAGCAAGCCCTACTGCGGCAACGCCCAGGTGGTGGTGGCCCCCAAGGATAAGGCGGCGGGGCTGGACTACGGCGCGTTGACCTTCGCCGTGGAGGCGGGCTCGGCGGCGGAGGAGCTGGCCCAGGAGAAGGGCTGGAAGGTAGCCTCCATGCAGTCCCAGGGCGACGCCCTGCTGGAGGTGGCCTCCGGCGCCAGCGACGCCTGCATCATTGACCAGCTCATGGCCGGCGCCATGATCGGGGAGGGCACCAGCTATCCCGATTTGGTGCTGGTGGAGGGCCTCAACGCGGAGGAGTACGGCGTTGGCTTCCGCAAGGGCAGCGATCTGGCGGCCAAGCTGGACGCCTTCCTGGACGGCAAGTACAAGGACGGCACCCTGGCCCAGGTCGCTCAAAAGTACGGCATCGACGTGAAGCTCATCGCCCGGTAAGCGCCTATGCTGCGGGAAGTCCTCCTCGCCCTGCTGGGCGGCTTCGGCCAGTCATTGCAGTTGTTCTGCTACACCTTGCTGGGCGCGCTGCCTTTGGGCCTCGTGATCGCCTTCGGGTCCATGACCCGTTGGCGGCCCCTGCAGAAAGCCGTGCGGGGCCTGGTGTGGGTCGTCCGGGGCACGCCGCTGATGCTCCAGCTCATCGTCATCTACTACGGCCCCGGCCTGCTGATCCGGGACGGGAACCTGTGGGGAGGCGGCGGCGTGGGCCGCATGGCGGCGGCGGCCACGGCCTTTATCATCAACTACGCCTGCTACTTCTCCGAGATCTATCGGGGCGGCATCGAGAGCGTCCCCCGGGGACAGCGGGAGGCGGGCCGGGTCCTGGGCATGACCCGCAGCCAGATCTTTTTCCGGGTCCAGCTCAAGCAGGTCTATAAGCGGATACTGCCCCCCATGGGAAATGAGATCATCACCCTGGTGAAGGACACCTGCCTGGCCCGCATCATCGCCATCTATGAGCTGACCTACGCCGGCCAGGCCTTTATCAAATCCCACGGACTCATCTGGCCGCTGCTGCTCACGGGCGTGTTCTATCTGCTGTTTTCCGGTCTCCTTTCCTGGCTTCTGGGGCGGGAGGAGAAGCGGCTTGGCTATTTTGAGTGAGGGGGACCTATGGCATATCTGGAAATCGTAGGCCTGGGCAAGCGGTTCGGCGGTGCAGACGTGCTGCACGACGTGGATCTATCGCTGGAACAGGGGCAGATCCTGTCCCTGATCGGC
This sequence comes from uncultured Clostridia bacterium, assembly GCA_946183765.1. Lineage (GTDB taxonomy): Bacteria > Bacillota > Clostridia > Christensenellales > CAG-138 > RUG472. Next base: position 1,600 of record CAMHDC010000190.1, read on the forward strand.
CCTTCCGGCGAGGGAAAAACCACATTTTTGCGTTGTTTGAACTTCCTTGAAACCCCGGACCGTGGTATAATACGGCTGAACGGGGAGACGCTCTTCGATGCCGACCGACCCAAGGGCCGGCAGACCCATCGGCAGGCTTTCGGACTGGTGTTCCAGGCGTTCCACCTGTTCCCGCAGTATACCGTGCTGGAAAACGTAACCCTGGCCCCCACGCTGGCGAAGAAGGGGAGCAAGGCGGCGCTGCAGCAGAAGGCCATGGACCTGATCGCAAAGGTCGGGCTGACGGACAAGGCGAACGCTTACCCCAACACCCTTTCCGGCGGCCAGCAGCAGCGGGCGGCCATCGCCCGGGCGCTCGCCATGGAGCCGGACGTGCTTTGCTTCGACGAACCCACCAGCGCCCTGGACCCCCTGCTCACCAAGGAGGTGCTCAACGTGATCCGGCTCCTCAAGGACGAAGGGCGGACCATGATCGTGGTGACCCACGAGATGGCCTTTGCCCGAGAGGCGTCCGATCGGGTGGCCTTCCTCAACGGGGGGACCGTGGCGGAGCTGGGCACGCCCCAGGAGGTGTTCGGCGCCCCGAAGACGGAGGCACTCCGGCGGTTTTTGCGGCAGTAGACCCCGAAAATCTTCTGTTGGGAGGGAAATCATGGAACGACGAGGAAGCAGAGAACTGATCCCGGAGCTCTTTGACACCATTCTGAAGCTGCGCACCCGGGAGGACTGCGCCGTCTTCTTTGCGGACCTGTGCACCGAGAAAGAGGTGGAAAACATGGCCGAGCGTTTGGCGGCGGCCCGGATGCTGCTGGAAGGGAAGACCTATCTGCAGGTCATCGAGGCCGTGGATATCTCCTCGGCCACCCTGTCTCGGGTCTCCCGCTGCGTCCGAAACGGTACGGGCTACACCCGCATGCTGGCGCCGGAACCTGAGGAAGAATGAAAGAGCCCCTTTCCCGCAGGAAGGGGGCGGAATACTATTGCCAACGGGGCCTGTGCAACAGGCCCTTTTGCTGTGTCCGCGTCAATACCGGTTGTGGACCTTCTCCGCGAAGCAGAGCACGTCCCTGATATCGAGGACCGTGCCGTCGTCCAATACGGCCTTGCCGGACAAGCGGCCGAAGACCTGGTGCTGATCGGAAATGAGCACCTTGAAGTCGATCTTCGCCGCTCGATCCAGGATCGGCACGAAGTCCATCTCGAACCGGCCGTCGGAGGAGGAGAAGCGCCAGGGCTTCATGTAGCTGTCCGCGGGGATGTGGAAGGTGATATCGTCCAGCTTGTGGACCTTCCCGTCGTAGAAGATCACGTTCTCCGTGGCGGCCTTGGTGTCGCCGAAGCCGTAGCCGATGTTGAAGCCGAAGGCCACGCCGTCGAGATCCGCGTTGCCGCTGCCCCAGAACCAGGTGTTGTCGTAGGTCCAGACGCCCCGGCCCCAGTCCAGGGTGCCGAAGTCTGTGGCGGGGTCGAAAACGTAGCGGACGCCGTCGTATTCCATCCAGCCGGAGGCCCGCATGCAGTTGATCTTCTGGTTGTAGTAGAAATGCCTGTCCTTCGGCCAGGGGGTGGCGATGACCATGGACTCCATGTCCGGCTGGGCGAGGACGATGTCGCAGTCAAAGGGCTTCCCGTTCCAGAACCGTTCGAAGCGGCAGGTGATCCGCCGCTGACCGCCGCCCGCCGTGAACCGCATTTGGATGCGCTTGTCCTCGTAGACGGTCTCGCCGCTGCCGGAATCGTTCGGCAGCTTCAGCTTCCCCATAGGAAAGGTGTTCAGCACCGTTTCCGTGTGCTCCCAGGGCCTGTCGCCCAGACTCAACAGGGACACCGACTGAAGTCCGATGTACCCGTCGTCGGAGATGGTGAAGGCGCCGGCGAACCCCCGGCCCATGACCAGGTAGTAGTCCCACTCCTTGATGCGCCAGTTGGGGGCCTTCACCTGGGCCCGGTCGTATT
>CAMHDC010000191.1 GCA_946183765.1 uncultured Clostridia bacterium
GCCGCGCCCTTTCGCGGCAACGGTGAACCTGCGGGTGTGAAAAACTCAGTTTTTCAAGCTCTCCTGCCGACGCTTCTCGAACAAAAGGATGCCGGCGGCCACCCCCGCGTTCAGGGAATCCACGTGCCCTCCCATGGGGATGGAGACGAGGTAGTCGCACCGCTCCCGCACCAGCCGGGAAAGGCCCTCGCCCTCGTTGCCGATGACCAGGGCGAACGCGCCGGTCATGTCCTGCCGGTACATGCTCTCCCCCTCCATGTCGGCTCCGGCGACCCAGAGCCCCGCGGCCTTCAGCTCCTCCAGGGCGGCGGAGATGTTCACCACCCGAGCGATGAGCATATGCTCGCTGGCCCCGGCGCTGGCTTTCACGGCGGCGGCTGTGACGGGCGCGCTCCTGTGCTTGCCCAGGATGACCCCGTGGGCCCCGGCGCAGTCGGCGCTGCGGATGATGGACCCCAGGTTGTGGGGGTCCTCCACCCCGTCCAGCACCACCACGAAGGGCTTCTCTCCCTTTTCTGCGGCCAGAGCAAGGATATCCGACACCTCGCAGTATTCCACGCCCGCGGTGTAGGCCACGATCCCCTGATGGTTGGCGGTCTTGCCGCCGTGACCGAAGGGCAGGCATACCTCGTCCAGCTTCTTGCGGATCACCTCATGGACGATGACCTTGGCTTCCTTGGCCAGGGCGACGATCTCCCGCAATGACCCGTCGGGCTCGGTCTGGACCAAAATTTTATCGATGCTGCGGCCCGCCTTCACCGCCTCTTTCACCGCGTTGCGGCCGTAGATCAGGAACGGAAGCTCGTCCGGCTCCTTCTCCTCCAGCTGCACGGAGGCAGGGGCCATGAGCTTGCTGGTCTTCTCCCGGCGGGGCTTGTCGTCCCCGTAGGCGTAGGGCTTGCCGCCCCGGTCCGAGCGCGGGCCGCGCAGGCCGCTGCCCTTGGCGCGATCGGTTCCTTCCCGGCGCTCGCCGGTATATTTCTGACGGCCGCGGCCGCCCTCGTCGGTATTCTTTCTGAATGCCATGTTCACGCTTCCTTTCCTGTTTCTTCGTTGACTTGAACGGCGACGGCCATGAGCTCGTCCACCCGTTCCTCCCGGCCCAGGACCCACAGATGCCCCAGCAGGGTCTCCAGGCCCGTGGCCACCCGATAGTCCGTCACGTTGGCGTTTTTGGGCACGGTGCCGCTGTGGGCGTTCCGGCCCCGCCGGTAGATCGACAGCTCCTCCGCCGTGAGCAGGGGCTCCAGGGCGAAGAACGCCCGGGCCTGCCCCTGGGCGCAGACCATCCTGGCCGACAGGAGATGGAGGTTATGGACCGTTTCGGGGCGGGTGTGGATGAGATAGGCCCGCACGTAGAGATCGTAGATCGTGTCCCCTACGTAGGCCAGGTTCAGAGCCGGTATCTGCCGGGGGTCCTCCACCGGGTAGCCAAGGGCCCGGCTCATGCGCTGCTGGGTGGTCAATTCCATGCGGGTATGACGTCCTCCCTGTTGGCTTCTCCCGGCGTGGGATACACCGCGTAGCCCCAGCTGCCGTCGGCCGCCCGGGCATAGGTCACGTCCGGCTCCAAAGCGGGCACCTCCACGCTGTCCAGAAGGTTGTAGTTGGCGTCCACCAGCAGCAGGGATTCCCCGTAGCGGCTGAGGCCGAAGCCGGTGCAGAGGGGATCGGCGTCCGCCGCCTCGCTGCCGCCGGTGAAATAGATGAGCAGATACCCGCCCGGCTCCAAAGATACGTCGGGCAGGGTGAACTTGTAGCTCTGCTTGGGGTTGTCCGTAAGGCCGTAGCCCTTCAGGGAAAGGGTATGGCCGGTGCCGTTGTACAGCTCCACCCAGTCGGGCGTATCCAGCGTCTCCGACACCAATGACTCGTGGTTGGCGGTGCAGATCTCGTTGATGATCAACGTGCCGCCGGAGGCCCCCGCCTTGAGATACTGCCAGAGCAGCAAACCCACGCCGCCCATGAGCAGGAATGTGATCAGCAGCCCCAAAGGCAGCCGAAGATCCGGGCCCCCGCGGCGGCCGCTGAATTCCTCCTCGAAGGAGGGCACGTCCGCCGGTGCGCCTTCCCCCTCTTCCGGGGAGAGCAGGTCTATATCGTTCGTATCCTCGCGTTTCATGGAGGTTAGTATATCATGGATCGGCCGGATTGGGAACAGGCCCGCTGCAACTTTTTTCACGGATGAAGGGGAAAAACTTGCGCAAGCGGCGTCAAGTCGCTATAATATATACATTATGGGGAAAGGAGGTCCGTATATCCATGGTCAAGACCGCAAAATTCGGCGGTTCGTCCCTGAGCGACGCCGCGCAGTTTAGGAAGGTCGCCGCCATCGTCCGCGCCGACCAAACGCGCCGGTTCATCGTGGTCAGCGCGCCGGGCAAGCGCTTTTCGGGAGACGACAAGATCACGGACCTGCTCTACCGGTGCGCCGCTTTGGCCGGCCGGCGGGAGGACTTCTCCGCTCCCTTCGCCCTGATCCGGGATCGGTATCTGTCCATCGAACGGGACCTGGGCCTGGAGCAGGCCCATATGGAGCAGGCTTTAGCACAGATCGAAGCCGCCTTGAGAAGCGGCACGGCCAGCCGGGACTTCGTGGCCAGCCGGGGCGAATACCTCTGCGCCAGGCTCATGGCCGCCTACCTGGGCGTGCCCATGGTGGACGCGGCTGAGCTCATCTGCTTCGGGCCGGACGGATCCCTGGACATGGGGGCCACCGAGCGCCGCAGCGCCTTTCTGCAGGATATGCCCATGGTCGTGATTCCGGGCTTTTACGGCGCCATGCCGGACGGGTCCGTCCGCACCTTCTCCCGGGGCGGGTCCGACATCACGGGCGCTATCGTCGCCCGGGTGGTCCATGCCACGGAATACGAGAACTGGACCGACGTGGACGGGTTCATGATGGCCGACCCCCGAATCGTGCCGGAGGCGAGGGTCATGCACGCCGTGTCCTACGAGGAGCTGCGGGAGCTGAGCTATATGGGCGCTTCGGTGCTCCATGAGGAGAGCATCTTCCCCGTGCGGGAGGCCCGCATCCCCATCCGGGTGCGGAACACCAACCGGCCCGAGGCCGGCGGCACCTGGATCGTGAACGAGGGCACCCTCATGAAGGAGCACCGCCACGGCCTGGTGGCGGGCATCTCCGGGCGCAAGGGGTTCACCATGATCACCCTGACCAAGGAGAACCTGCACCGGCAGGTGGGCTTCGGCTACGGGCTCCTGAAGATTTTGGACCGCCACAACATCAGCTTCGAAAGCATGCCCTGCGGCATCGACAATCTGACCGTCATTCTGAACGACGCGGACATCAAAGGCAAGATGGACATCCTGTACCACGAGATCCGGACGGAGCTGAAGCCGGACACCGTGGAGATCGCCAGCTCCATCGCCCTCATCGCCACCGTGGGCCGGGGCATGGCCCGCACCGCCGGCGTGGCCGCCCGACTCTTCACCGCCCTGTCGGAGGCGGGGATCAGCTCCCGGATCATCGACCAGAGCCCCAAGGAGATGAACCTGATCGTGGGCGTGGACCAGCGGGACTTCGAA
>CAMHDC010000192.1 GCA_946183765.1 uncultured Clostridia bacterium
AGGGCGTCGTCCAGATACCGCTTCTGCTCTTCCGGCGCAAGGGGCGTGAAGGCCAGCACCTTGGCGGCCATGTCCGCCCAAATGGTCAAAAGCTGCTTGCCCGCGGGGTTGTCCTCGGCATAATAGGTGGTGTCGGGCAGGATGATATCCGGGCCCATCACGATGAAAGCGTGCTTCGTGGCGTCCGCCATATCGGCGGTCACTTCCATCTGGATCGGCAGATCCACACCCTGCAGCAGCAGGTCCGCCGCCTGCTCGTTCAGCTCTTCCGCATTCTTGATCCCTTGGATCCTCTCCAGCAGGGGCAGCACGGGGGCGATCCCCTCCCGGTTGCGCCGGTCCGTGTCCAGCACCTTCTGATAGAGGGCGACGGCGTACTTCATCTCGGGGATGTCGCTGGTCTTCTCCCCCGCCGCGAAGGCGGCGAAATCCGCCATCATGATCTTCTCCACCCCCTGATCCAGGTCGGAGAAGCCGCCGGTGGTGGGCCTATCCTCCGGGATCACGGCCGTCTTGAGCCATTCGCCGTTGACCGCTTCGTAGAGATCGTCCTGTATCCTCACGTTCACTTCGCTCATCTTTTCTTCCTTTCCGTTTCTTGTGTGACAGCTGCTCTACGGAAACGGAGCAGCCCCGCAGAACTGCTCCGCATCCACACGAATTTTTTATTCCTCCGTGAAGGAGTCCTTGTCGAGGCCGCAGATGGGGCAGGTCCAATCGGCGGGAACCTCTTCCCAGGGGGTGCCGGGGGCGATGCCGTTGTCGGGATCGCCGACCTCAGGATCGTAGACATAGCCGCAGGGGCAAACGTACTTCATAGCTGTTTCTCCTTTCATATGTTGGTTATGCTTTCCACAGGCCGTGGAGGTTGCAGTAGGCGTAGACCGCTTCCACCTCGTCGCCGTCGACGAGGGCGAAGGTCACCTCGGGCGCACCGTCCACGACGAGGGCCTTGCGCTGGTTGCCCCCTTTGGTTTGGAGGCTCACCCACTCGATGTGATGGGCCGCGATCATGGGATGGGGGGCGGAGCCCACCTGGACCTTCACCAGATTCCCCTCCACGGTGTACACGGGCACGTGCTTCTCCTGAGAAGCGTCGGTGGTGTTGGGCACGATCTCCTTCATGGCCTGACCGCAGCACATGGTGGGACAGGCGGAAGGCTTTACCATGGCGACGATCTTGCCGCACAGCTCGCAAACATAAAATCTCTGTTCCATAGCTCTTCCTCAATAATTCGTGGCGGACACTTCAAAGTAGCTCTGGGGATGGGCGCAGGTGGGGCAGACTTCGGGGGCCCGGACGCCAACCACGATATGGCCGCAGTTGCGGCACTCCCACACCTTCACTTCGCTCTTCTCGAAAACGGTCTTGGTCTCCACGTTTTGGAGCAGCGCCCGATAGCGCTCCTCGTGGTGCTTTTCGATGGCGGCCACCAGGCGGAACTTTTCGGCCAGCTCGCCGAAGCCTTCCGCTTCGGCGGTCTTGGCAAAGCCCTCATACATATCGGTCCACTCGAAGTTCTCCCCTTCGGCGGCGGCCAGCAGGTTCTCGCTGGTGGAGCCGATGCCCTCCAGCTCCTTGAACCACATCTTGGCGTGTTCCTTCTCGTTGTCAGCGGTCAGCAAAAACAGAGCGGCGATCTGCTCATACCCTTCCTTCTTGGCCTTGGAGGCGAAGTAGGTATACTTGTTCCTGGCTTGGGATTCTCCGGCAAAAGCTGCCTGCAGGTTCTTCTCGGTTTGTGTTCCGGCGTACTTGTTCATAGCGTCTCCTTTTCTGATTGCTTATTGTATGGGTTCAAAATCCGCTGCGCCATGCTTGCAGAGCGGGCAAATGAAATCGTCGGGCAACGTCTCGCCCTCATAGACGTAGCCGCAGATCTTGCACACGAAGCCCTTCTTGCCCTCGGTGGCGGGCTGGGGCTTCACGTGGGCATGGTAGAAGGCGTAGGTCATGGAGGGGGCGTTGCTGATGACCCGGGCTTCGGTCACGTCGCAGATGAACATGCCGTGGGTGCCCAGATCGATGTGCTGGATCACCTTCAGGGACATGACGGCGTTCACGTACTTGCGGAGCATCACCAGGCCGTTGTCCGTCCGGGTCAGGGTCTCTCCGGCAAACTTGTCCGCCGTCCGCCCGGACTGGAAGCCGAAGTTCTCGAAGACGGAGAAGGGGGCTTCCTCGGAGAGGATGTTCAGGTTCATGATGCCCGTCTGCTCGATGACGTGATGGGAGTAGTTCATCTTGTTGATGGTGACGGCGACGCGGTTGGGCTGGCTGGTCACCTGGGCCACGGTGTTCACGATGAGGCCGTTGTCCTTCTTCCCGTCGTTGGAGGTGACCACATAGAGGCCGTAACCGATCTTGAAGAGGGCGGTCATGTCATTCTTGTTGGCAGTCTCGGAGGACAGGGCCTGGTAGTTCTTACAGAGCTCGGCACTGAGGGCGTCGATCTCCTCCTTATTGGCGGCGCTCATGGCGGACTTGATATGGACCGCGGTCTCGGCGAAGGTCAGGTTCTTGCAGCCACTGAGCTTCTCCTTCATGACCTTGAAGGCCATGGGCGCCCAGGAGCCGTTCTCGATGAAGGCCACGGTGCGGTTCTGGAAGTTCCGCTCGGTGAGATGGTCGATGAACTCCCGCATGAAGGGGTAGATATCCGCGTTATAGGTGGTGGTGGCCAGGACCAGCTTCCCGTAGCGGAAGGCGTCGGAGACGGCCAGGGACATGTCGGTCCGGGCTAAATCGTGGACCACCACCTTGGGGCAGCCGCCCTGACGGAGCTTGTCCGCCAGCAGCTCCACCGCCTTGCGGGTGTGGCCGTAGACGGAGGTATAGGCGATGACGATGCCCTCACTCTCCACAGAGTAGGAGGCCCAGGTCTGATAGAGCTTGATGTAGTGGCCCAGATCCTTGTCGAGGACGGGACCGTGGAGGGGGCAGATGACGGCGATGTCCAGACCGGCCGCCTTCTTCAGCAGGTTCATGGCCTGGGCGCCGTATTTGCCCACGATGCCGATGTAGTACCGGCGGGCTTCGTCGTCCCAAGGTTCGGTGCGGTCGAGAGCGCCGAACTTGCCGAAGGCGTCCGCAGAGAAGAGGACCTTGTCCGCAGCGTCATAGGTCACCATGACCTCCGGCCAGTGGACCATGGGCGCGAAGACGAAAGTGAGGGTGTGGCGGCCCAGCTCCAGCGTGCCGCCGTTCTCCGCCACCTGGCGGTTCTTCACCAGGTCGGGGCCGAAGAAGTTGTCCATCATGGCGAAGGCCTTGGCCGTAGCCACCACGGTGGCCTGGGGATATATCTTCAGAAAGCTGTCGATGTTGGCGGAATGGTCCGGCTCCATATGCTGGACGACGAGATAGTCCGGCTTGCGGCCGCCCAAAGCGTTCTCCAGATTGTCCAGCCATTCATGGGTGAAGTTCTGGTCCACGGTGTCCATGACGGCCACCTTCTCGTCCAAAATGAGATAGGAGTTGTAGCACATGCCGTTGGGGACCTTGTACTGGCCCTCGAACAGGTCCACCTTGTGATCGTTGACGCC
>CAMHDC010000193.1 GCA_946183765.1 uncultured Clostridia bacterium
AGATCTGCATGGATATCCGGTGCGACACCATCATGAGCATCGGGCATCTGGGCGTGGGCCACATCGGCGGCTGCCTTTCCGTGGTGGAGCTGCTGGGGGTCCTGTATTTCGAGGCCATGCGCATCGATCCCAAGGACCCCAAGAAGGTGGGTCGGGATCGGTTCATCTGCTCCAAGGGCCACGCGGGCCCGGCGGTGTACGCCACCCTCGCCAACCGGGGCTATTTCGACAAGGCGGAGCTGCTGACGTTGAACCAGGGCGGCACCAACCTTCCCAGCCACTGCGACATGCTGCGGACCACGGGCATCGACATGACCACCGGGAGTCTTGGCCAGGGCTTCTCCTGCGCCGTGGGCGCGGCGCTGGGCGCCAAGCTCGCCAAAGACGGGGCCATCGTCTACACCCTCATCGGCGACGGCGAGAGCCAGGAGGGCCAGATCTGGGAGGCGGCCATGTTCGCCGCGGCCAAGGGCCTGGACAATCTCATCGCCTTCACGGACTACAACAAGCTTCAGATCGGCGGCACCATCGCCGAGATCAACGACATCGCCCCCCTCGCCGAGAAGTGGGCGGCCTTCGGCTGGCACGTGATCGAGGTGGAGGACGGCAACGACGTGGAACAGGTCTCCGCCGCCGTGGCCCACGCCAAGCTGGGCGTGGGCAGCGGAAAGCCCACCATGGTCATTTTGAATACGGTGAAGGGCTGCGGCGTTCCCTGGGTGGTGGAGCTCAAGAGCAACAACCACAACGCCGCCTTTACCGAGGAACAGGCGATCGCGGCCGTCAAGGCCCTTCGCGGGGAGGAGTAAGCCATGGAAATGAGAGCTATGTACGCCCAGTGCCTGGGCGAGCTGATGGCGCGGGACGAAAAGCTCGTCCTGCTGGACGCGGACCTCTCCAAGGCCTGCGGCACCTTCCCCCTCAGAAAGCGCTTCCCGGATCGGATCTACGACTGCGGCGTGGCGGAGCAGAACATGATCTCCATCGCCGCAGGCCTTGCCAGTTACGGCTACAAGCCCTGGGCGGAGAGCTTCGCTCCCTTCGCCACCCGGCGGGTCTGCGACCAGATCGCCATCTCCGTGTGCTACGCCAAGCGGAACGTGAAGATCGTGGGCACGGACCCGGGCATCGCCGCGGAGCTGAACGGCGGCACCCATATGTCCCTGGAGGATATGGGCGTGGTCCGGTCCATTCCGGGCCTGGTCATCTTCGAGCCCACGGACACGGTGCAGCTTCAGGCCGCCATGCCGGTCTTACACGCCTATGAGGGCCCCGTCTACATGCGCATGAACCGGAAGGAGTTCCCCACGGTGTTCCCGGAGGGATACGCCTTCGATCTGTTCAAGGCCGACCTGCTCCGGGCGGGCGCAGACGTGACCGTCCTCGCCGCGGGTCTCATGGTGAGCGAATCGCTGAAGGCGGCGGAAGCTTTGGCTGAGGAAGGGATCTCCTGCGAGGTCATCAACGTCCACACCGTCAAGCCCATCGATAGGGAGACCATCCTCGCCTCCGCGCAGAAGACCGGCGTCGTCGTGACGGCGGAGAACCACAACGTCATCGGCGGCCTCCATTCCGCCGTGCTGGAAGCCCTCGCTCACGAGCGCATCCCCGTGTGGGCCGTTGGCGCGGAGGACCGGTTCGGCGAGGTGGGGAAGCTTCCCTATCTCAAGGAGGCCCTGGGCCTCAACGCCGCCCACGCGGCCGCCGTGATCCGGGAAGCGGTCCGGGCGAAGTAAGGGGAGAGAAGCCATGGCGTCCACCGGCATCTGCGCCTACTGCGGCGCGCCGATCTCCTCCTCCAGCCAAAAGTGTCCCCATTGCGGGGCCGACAATCCCTTATACGTGGTGCCGGTCCGCACGGCGGGCGCGAATCCTGAAGCGGAGGAGAAGGAGCAGCCCGCGTCCACGGGTACCTGCCCCTATTGCGGCGGTACGCTGCGCTCCGATCAGAAGTTTTGCACCAACTGCGGGGCGGAGAACCCCCACTATATCGAGGACACGCCCCGGCGCATCCAGCATCCCCGGACCATCGCGGAGCTGAAGGAGTACTGCGCCGAGCGGGGCATGCCCCTGCTTCGGATGCGCTTCTTCATTGGGGAAAACCGGGAGGAGCCCCGGGCCTTCGGCATCTATCAGGCCGGGGACCGGTTCGTGGTCTACAAGAACAAGGACAACGGCAACCGGGCCGTCCGCTACGACGGGCCGGACGAAGCCTTCGCCGTCAACGAGATCTTCCAAAAGCTCCTCACCGAGTGCCACAACCGGGGCATCTATCCCGACGGGCGGCCGGCGTTCACGTCCAATCGGCCCATGGTGGGCAGATCGACCCTGGGCCGATCCTCGGCGGGCCGGTCCGCTCGGGGCAGCCTGTCCCTCTGGCAAAAGATTCTGAAGGGGTTCATCACCTTCTTGTTCTGGCCCATGGCGCTCATGTCCAGGATCGTTTCCAACAGCCGCGGAAAGAAATGGGGATGCCTGGCTTCGTTCCTCATTATCATAGGTGCGCTCTTTTCCTTTTCCCTGACCATCGTGCACTGGACGCTCCTCATCGGCGTCCCGGCGGCCTTCGTCGAGCAGCGGAACGTCCACAAGGACGACGGATACTATCGCTACGAGGATCAGACGGTCTATTATAAGGACGGGCGCAGCTATTACTATAACGATCAGGCGGAGGATTGGTGGATCCCCGTGTTGTCCCTGCCCGGCTGGGACAGGGAGGAAGCGTATCTGGGGGAGGAGTACGCGGATAGCTTCGGTTTCAAGCCCTTCACCGAGGATCGGGCCGGCTACCCCAGCTCGGGCTACTATCGCCTGAGCGACGGCTGGTATTACCACTACAGCAACGACTGGTTCCGGTACGACGAGGCGTCGTCGTCCTGGCAGAGGGAGTATGAGCTGCCCCAATGCCCTGCCGGGTTCGCGCAGGAGGGCGCCTATCGGGGCTGGAGCCACGATCCGGGCTGGGACGTGCCCGACGTGGACGAGGATTTCTATATCGCCACCCTGAAGAGCTACCACAGCCGGGACGGCTACTATCGCTTCGGCGATGTGCTCTATTACTATTTCGGCGAATCCTACGACCGGGACGAGAACTGGTACACCTACGGGGAGAACGGCTGGCAGCACGCGGACGCGCCCAAGGGCGACCGCAACCAGGCCTATCTGGGCCCGGAAAACGACCCCGCCTGGGGCGTGCCCGACGCGGCGGATTCCTTCGTCATCGCCACCCAAAGCGACCGGCACAGCCGGGACGGCTATTACCGCTTCGGCGAAGATCTGTTCTACTATTACGGGAAATACTACGACCCGGCGGACAACTGGTACAGCTTCGACGGGACGGACTGGTCAGAGGCGGACGCCCCCCAGGGGTCCTACGACACCACCTATCAGGGGGAGGACTGGGACAGCGGCTGGGGCTCGGAGAGCTTCACCGATTCGAACGTCTGGGACGATCTGCATCCGTCCTATTCCGGAAGCAGTTCCGGCAGCTCCGGCAGCAGCTGGGATTCGG
>CAMHDC010000194.1 GCA_946183765.1 uncultured Clostridia bacterium
GCCTCATCAAGGACGTGGACACCGGCAACATCGCCGTGCTCACCGACATCCAGGGTCTCGAGGACTTCCTGGGCGACATGGACTTCAAGGTGGCCGGTACCCGTGATGGCATCACCGCCATCCAGATGGATATCAAGATCAAGGGCATCGACGAGGAGATCCTCACCCGCGCCCTGGCCCAGGCCCGCCGCGGCCGGCTGTTCATCCTGGACAAGATGTGCGAGTGCCTGAGCGAGCCCCGCGCAGAGCTCTCTCCCTACGCGCCCCGGATCATCAGCTTCAAGATCAACCCCGACAAGATCCGCGACGTCATCGGCTCCGGCGGCAAGACCATCAACGGCATCATCGCTCAGACCGGCGTCAAGATCGACATCGACGACGACGGCACCGTGTCCATCGCGTCTCCCGACGAGGCGGCGGCTCAGGAAGCCAAGCGCATCATCGACAGCATCGTGAAGGAGATCGAGGTCGGCGAAGTGTACCTGGGCACCGTGGTGAACATCCAGACCTTCGGCGCGTTCATCAACCTGACTCCCGGCAAGGACGGCCTTTTGCACATCTCCCGCATGGACAAGAAGCGGGTCGCCAAGGTAGAGGACGTCATGAACCTGGGCGACAAGGTCCTGGTCCGCGTCATCGAGATCGATCCCAAGACGGGCAAGATCAGCCTGGATCGGAAGGGCCTGCTCCCCGAGGACGAGAAGAAGGACAACTAAGCCAGCTATCCATCGGGGGCGTAATGATTTCCATTACGCCCCTGTTTTGTATGATAAGCAAAAGGGCATCGGGGCACCATAGGCAAAAAAGGAGAATCGAACTTGATACGACAGGCAAAACTGACGAACGGCATCCGCGTCATCATGGAGCCCATGGACAATTTGCGGTCCGTGAGCATCGGCGTGTGGGTCAACGCGGGCTCCGTCTACGAAACCGGGGCTGACGCGGGCATCAGCCACTTCATCGAGCACATGGTCTTCAAGGGCACCGCCCGCCGGTCCGCCGCGGATATCGCCGCCGAAATGGACGCCGTGGGCGGAAATCTGAACGCCTTCACCGCCAAGGAGTGCACCTGCTTCTACGCCAAGGTCCTGGACGAGAACCTGCCTTTGGCGGTGGACATGCTCTCCGACATCACCCTGCACCCGGCCATCGACGAGCAGGAGATGGAGAAGGAGAAGCGGGTGGTCATCGAGGAGATACTGATGAGCGAGGATTCCCCCGAGGACAAGGCCTTCGAGACCGCCGGTTCCGCCTACTACGCAGGGACGGCTCTTGCTTCGGCCATCCTGGGCACCCCCGAGACCGTCTCCGCCTTCACACGGGACCAGGTCCTTGCCTACATGGCCCACCGCTACGTCACCGGCAACATGGTCGTCGCCTGCGCCGGAAGCTTCGCCCCCGAAACGCTGCTGCCTCTGCTGGAGGAAGCCTTCCGGGACTGCCCTCGGGGCGAAGGGGACATGATCGGAGAGAAGGAGCCCCGGGCCGGCAAACGGTGGATCTTCGTTCGAAAGGACACGGAGCAGGTGAACGCCTGCCTCATGCTCCCCGGTTTCAGGCTGGACACCGAGGAGAATTTCGCCCTGGCCGTCCTCTCAAACGCCCTGGGCGGCAGCATGTCCAGCCGGCTCTTCCAGAAGATCCGGGAGGAGCTGGGCCTCGCCTACTCGGTCTACACCTATCCCATGGCTTATCGGGACACCGGCGCCATCTGCCTCTACTTCGGCAGCGGCGAGAAGCAGGCCGTCAGGACGTTGGAACTGGCCCTCGCGGAGTTGGACAAGCTCAGGGCAGAAGGACTCGCTGAGGCGGAATTCCTGCGCAGCCGGGCCCAGCTCAAGGGGAGCTTCCTCCTGGGCATGGAGGGGAGCGGGGCGCACATGAACGCCATCGGAAAAAGGTTACTTTTACAAAACAAAGAATTCACAATAGAGGATACCCTTTCCGCCATCGAATGTGTTACAATAGACAGGGTAAACGGTATCCTGGCGTATGTGCTCTCGCCCCGGCGGGCCGTCTTGGCGGCGGTGGGGCGGACGCGCAGCGTTGAGAAGGAAATGAAGCCCATTATGGACCGGTGGATGGAGAGGAGATAGCCCATGGATACGGATCGGCTGGATGTGATCTTTGCCCTCCAGAAGAGCCTGGACGAGGACATCATGAAGCGGCGGAACCTGCAGTACTCCTACGAGGAGTGGATGCAGAAGGACGCCCTGGCCTGCATCGAGGAGATCATGGAGGTCCTCAACGAGGTCCAGTACAAGTGGTGGAAAAACAAAAAGCCCCAGGATCAGAAGGCCATCCAGGAGGAGCTGGTGGACGTGCTGCACTTCTTCGTCAGCATGTGCATCCGCAGCGGCATGGACGGAACGGCGCTGTACGAGGGCTATATCGCCAAGAACAGGGAAAACTTCGATCGGCAGTACGGCCGGTCTCAAAAACAGGGCTATGAGGTGAAGGAAGTTGTCTCCGAGGAAGCAGCGGACAAGGAGGTTTAGGCTCCGGTTCTATCTCATCCTGCTGGTCCCCATCCTGCTGGTGGGGGCCTATGTGGGCTACCGCATTTTGAAGCCCACCACCGGGCGCCTGGGCAGCGACACGGTGGAGGGGGACATGGAGTTCACCGGCGTCATCATCCGGCGGGAGAACGTGGCCGCCTCCGAGGACTATCATACCATCCGGTATTTGGTCAACGAGGGCGACATGGTCTCCGGCCAGCAGCAGGTGGCGTACCTCTACCGCAAGGGCTATGAGAATCAGATGTCCGATATCGTCAGCAAGGAGCAGCAGATCTACCAGCAGCAGATCACCCTTCTGCGCCTCGCTTCCGGCGACGGCATGACGATCCCGGACGAGGTCAGCAGCTACAACGACAGGATCGAGGAGATCGTGGATAAGATGACCCAGGCGTCCCTGGGCAAGGACGGTCTCGACTATATCCAGCTCGCCGAGGAGCTGGATGATCTGCTCACCGCCCGGCAAAGCCTCCTCAGGCAGATCGTGCCCACCGACGCTACCCTGACCGCCAACTATCAGCAGCTGGACGCCCTGCGCAGCGCCTTTTCGTCGGAGAGCATCCTCGTCAACAATGCCGGCACCGGCTATATCAGCTTCCACCTGGACGGCTATGAGAACGCCATGAGCATCGACTCCCTCACCGCGTCCCAGATCAGCCGGGTGGCGTCCTCGCCTGTGTCCGCTTCCTACAACGCCGCCGGCGTCTACCGCATCGTGGACCCCAACGGCTTCTACGTGGCTTTTACCGTCCGGTCCGAGGATTCTCACCGCCTCATCGTGGGGAACACCTACGAGATGAAGGTGAAGTATCAGGACACGTCCTACACCGGCCGGGTCATCGCCGAGCGTCCCGCGGCCAAATACGTGCTGTATATCCTGGAAGTCAACCGGGACGTGCTGCCGGTGCTGGAGAACCGGACCATGACCTTCAGCATCCACACCGCCGCCAGCGGCGTTTCCATCCCCGTGGAGGGCCTCTATTTCAAC
>CAMHDC010000195.1 GCA_946183765.1 uncultured Clostridia bacterium
GAGCAGATGCCGGCGGGCATGAAGAACTCCACCTTCTCCACGGTCAGGGTGGGCATGAGCGCATCCAGCGCCGCGTCGTAGTCCTCCATCTCGGGCACCCTCTCGTTGAAGCAGATGTGGTACTCATAGAGGCCCTGGACCAGGTACATTTCCGCCTTATCCCAGAAGCTGTAGCCGCTGCCGTAGGCAAAGCCCATGTCCAGCAGATCCTGTCCGGTGAGGCCAACAAGGGCGTCCAGCTCATCCTGGGAAGGAATGCCGTCGGAGAGATTGCCCACCCGGGTCACGGGCAGGGGGGCCAGCAGAGCCTGCTCCTGCTCTTCCCTGGTCTCATCGAAGAAGTCGATGGCATCCAGCTTCTCATACACGTCCGCGGGAATGTTGGCCTCCACCCGGTAGTAGATGCCGTCCACAGGGAAGACAATGGCGAACTTGTCGGGGGAAGTGGAGAGGGAATAGAGCTCGCCCTTGGCGGCGAAGACGTCGGCAAGGGTCTTGAAGGGGCTTTCCTCCAAGGGGATCTCGGGGATCTCATAGAAGACTTTCGCGGTGTAGAAGGACTCGTAGTCCTCCAGGGACCGTCCGCCGGTGATATCGAACGATTCCTGGGTGGCGTAGTCGGAGAGGTTGCCGCTAAAGGAGGCCTCCTTCACGGTGAGGGGCCGGATGACTTCCGCCAGGTTGGGATCGTCGCCTGTCACCTCCACATCCTTCTCCTTGAAGTCGATCTGGTAGCTGAAGGGGCCCTTGTCCAGAAAGGCGAAGGACACGCCGTCACCAAAGCCGTAGCTGCCCTGGGGCACGAAGCCCATGTCCAGCAGGTCCTGGCCGGTCTTGCCATTCAGGTCCTTCAGCTCCGCGTCGGAAAGCAGGGCATCGGAGAGGACATAGAGGGTCCTAATGGGCAGATCGCTCAGCAGGGCCTTGGTCCTGGCGTCCTTGTCGGGATCGAAGAAGTCGATCTCGAACAGGGCTGCGAAGATCTCGGAGGTGATTTCAGCCTCCGCCCGATAGAAGACGCCGTCCTTTTCAAAGATACGGATGTAGAGGGTCTCATAGCAAGAGGATGCGGGGGATTCACAGTCCAGCACATCGCCCAAGGTCTTGAAGCCGTATTCCTCCGGGGACTTCTCCCCCTCTGCCATAGCCGTCCGGGGCAGGGTGCCGCCTAAGATCATCAGGGCAACCAACAGGATCATCAATACTTTTTTCATGGTTATACCTCCATATTATAGCTTTTTTACAGGATCAGAATGCTCTGACCGTTTTTATTTCTGTTCAGCATTCATGGACCTGTCTCCATTTAGAGTGTTTTTATGACCAGCTCCACGGCGCTGCCGCGGATGAATATCCGTATCTCGTCGGTGAGGCGGGTAAAAATGTCCCGCCCTGATCAGGGGCTGGTTCTCGCTTTGGTCACGCCGTTTTTATAGATCGTTTCAAACTCGTCCCGCATGGAGACCGTCTCGAAGCCCAGGGTACGGCATGTCTCGGCGAAGGCGGCCGCCGTATCGAGATTTCCGTAGTCCCTCTCCGTGTCGTCGCACAGGAGCATATAGGCCCGGCCTCCATGCTGCAGAGCGTACTCGGCCATGGAAACGTCCCCGAGGCTGTTCCCGAAAACCAGCAGGGGCGGGGCACCGATCTCGTCTACGATGGTGAACACCTTGTTCGCCCGTTGGTTCTTTTGGACCAGGTTCCCTTCCAGCAGCACCTCGTCGTCCGGAGCGTAGGTGTACTTGCGCCCCTCCTTGCTCCCCTGCGCGGTGGCGATCAGAGAAAAGGAACTGCCGATCACCCGATCGGGGGATATCCATCGTCCTAACGTGTCCTGAATGAGCTCTCTGGCCAGAGCCCGTTCCGAACCGCTGCTGATGAAAACCGTGAAGCCGTGCTCCGAGAGATACTGTACCAAAGCGACCATGGGAGGATAGAATCCCTCGCCGTATGTCATGCCCTCGAAGCCCACTGCCGGCTCATCCATAAAGGCGCGTACGTAGGCCCGATATTTCTCCACGGTAAAGCCTCGAAATGCTTCCGCCGCCATCTGGGCGGAAGATCGGGGCGAATCCGGCTCCGGTTCGCCGCTCATCAGAGCCGTCTCTGCGGCCATGGCCCAGGCCCGGTCTTCCTTTGAGGCCTCGTAGGTCTCGTCGTGAAGGAGACGATGGAGCAGCAGGCACTCATCGAAATAGGTGGGGAACAGCTCGCCATACAGGGTGCCGTCCATATCGAACACGGCGATACGCCGCTCCGGCGGCACGAAACCGGCACTCTTTTCGTCGGTAACTTCCGCAATGTAGGAAACGATGGATGTCATGGTCGGGGCATCCGCTTTCCAGTATGGTATGGCCTTGGCTCGTATTTGGCTGCACCCTGCGAGCGTGAGCAACAGAAGAAAGCAGAGTATGAGAGCCAAAGGTTTATGTTTCACACCGGCGCCTCCCCTCGTTTTGACAGAACCTGTCTCGCATATCCTTAGGTTTGATCCAGAGTAGGTCATCGTCTCAGCTTTTTCTCCCCAAACGCAGTGAGCCGGTCTGCAACGAACCCCAAAGCGACGCCCATCAGCGCCCCAAAGAGGACGTCAGTGGGAAAGTGCAAGAAAAGGTAGAGCCGGCTAAAGCCGATCAGGACGGCGGCGACGTAGGCGGCGATCCCAGCCTTTTTATGCTGCAGGAAGATGGCGGTAGCGCCACCAAAGGCCCATGCGGAATGGGTCGATGGGAAGGATGAGCTGGAAGGACGGGAGACCAGCAGCGGGAAGGCCGTGTCGATCTGACAGGGTCGAGGCCGGGAAATGATGTTTTTCAGCCCGAACTGGCCCAGAAGGAACACCCCGATATAGGCGATCAGCAGGGAGACGCCGGCACGCCGGGTTTTTTTGAAGATCAGGAGCAGAAGGGCGATCACGACCCAGAGCTGTCCGTAGGAACCGGCGATCTTCGTGACGTCCAAAAAGAAGGTGTCTAAGAATGTCCCTCGCGGGATCGAGTACAGAAAAGAGAATTCCATTAATTCACTTGCCTTTCAAATGCTGTCATCAAGTCATAGGGCTCAATGCTTTTTACAGGCTCCCGCCCAGGTTCTCCAACGTGTCGATGACGACGACGCAATCCTCCGTCACATTTTGCGTGACCAGCTTCATGATGTACTCGGGAACGGCCACACAGCCGCCGGTATAGGGCTTGGTGGGGCCGAGGCAATGCAGAAAGATCGCGGAGCCGCGCCCGGGAGTGCCCTCTTCATTGAAGCTGATGTTCAGGCAATACTGGTATTGATACTCATAGTCCACGATGTGCTCGCTGTCGTCCATCACCAGGTCCGGGACCTCCCGGATATCCACCATCTGGTTATAGAAACGATCGGGATCCCCGGACCAGTAGGTATTGTCGTCCACCTGGAAATACGGGATGGAGCACCCGGGGTCGGCGGCGATGCCGAAGGCCCTGTTGAAATGATAGCTCCCTATGGGCGTCTGGCCGCAGCCCTCCTTGTGATCG
>CAMHDC010000196.1 GCA_946183765.1 uncultured Clostridia bacterium
ATGAGCCTGCGGATCCCGAGACCGTCAGCTACGAGCCCGTCAAGATCACCGAAAAATATACCTTCGAGGATCCCACCGACATCGAGTTTGACAAGCGCTATGTGATCGCCTGCGATGAGAACAGCCCCATGGTGGCCGCCGCTGCCAGCTACGGTATGTCCGCGGCCTATACCATTCTTTACGCCAAGGAAGATGCCCCCGTTGCCCAGTATGATTTCATGGTTGTGGACACCGAGGAGCACGCCCAGGGTGTGATCGATCTGTACGCCTCTCAGGGCACCGCGCTGAAGGCGCTGGATGACGATGCCACGGTTGTGTACGCTTCCAGCGATGGCGATACGGTGGAGGGCAGCATCGTGGCAATGCAGAGCGCCGGCATGATCAGCGAAACAACTGTCAGCGCTTACGTGGAGTTCTATTCCCAGACTATTGGCGGCAAGGTCCAGTAAACATTGCCTGATTCGGAAAGAGAGCAAGGAGAAAGGCCATGAAGAAGAAAGCCTCCGCGGGCGGCGGAAACTGGAGCGGCTTCCTCCGGATGCTGGGGCAGATCGACCTGCCCTGGGGGATGATCGCCGTGGCGTTCATCGTGGAGCTGGGATATAACCATATCCTGCTGTCTCTGCCAACTACCACAGCAGCCCTGATGTCCGGCAGCCTGGAGGACAAGGCGTTGCGGGACGCCCTGCTCTACTACATCTCCTATGGCGTCGTTGTTACGCTGGATCTGTTTGTCCTGGGCTTTGTGTGTCGCCTGGCGGTCCGCAACGCCCGCACCAGGATCTGGGGCGGCATGACCCGGGTTCGGATGGACTACTACGACAGTCACACCCCCACTGCCCTGTCCTCTGCAGTCACCAACGATCTGGAGGAGTCCGTTCGTCTGCTGGTCAGCCTGATGATCAGTATTTTGCCCAGTCTCTACTATCTGATCTCGGCAATCCTGACCATTGGCAAATACGACTTTTTGCTGGTGCTGTCCATTCTGATCCCGCTGCCCCTGCGGTATTTGGAGATGGTGTTCGTCGGCCGATGGAACTACCGCGCCCAGGCCGGCATTTTCCAGCGTATCGGCGCGCTGACCGGCTACCTGGCCGAGCGCGTCAAGAATCTGCCCCTTATCAAGAATTACTGCACCGAGGAGCAGGAGCTGCAGAACGGTCAGACCGCCTCGAAGGACCTCTTCAAGGCCAATATGCAGGCCGTCAAGGTGGAGGGCGCCGCCATGGGCATCAACCAGGCGATTACTGTGATCCAGCAGATCGTCGTCGTCCTTTTTGGGTTGTTGCTGCTGAAAAAGGGGCGGATCAACCTCTCTCAATGGATTGCCTTCTTTATGTTTTCCACCACCATTTCCACCCGGTTTGTTGAATTCGTGCAAAACTGGCAGAGCCTCAAGTCCATCCAGGGCCAGGTAGCCCGGGTGGTGGAGGTGGTGGAGGCCCCCAAGGAGCAGACCCAGCAGGAGGCCAAAGCCGCCGGCCAGGCAATGACCGTTTCCGGCCAGTCGCCCGCTGTGAAGTTTGACAACGTCTCCTTCGCCTACGGCGATAAGCCGGCCCTGAACAACGTATCCTTTACCGTGCCCGCCGGTACCGCCACGGCCATCGTGGGCCTGTGCGGCAGCGGCAAGACTACGCTGCTGAACCTGCTGGAGCGGTTTTATGAGGCGGGCGACGGCAACATCGCCCTGGACGGCGAGAGCATCGCCGCCATGTCTCTGGAGGAGCTGCGGGGCAGATTCTCCTACGTGCAGCAGGACGCCGGTGTGTTCAGCGGCAAGGTCCGGGAGGTTTTGACCTACGGTATCCACCGCCAGCTGACCGACGACGAGCTGATCCAGGCGGCGAAGGACGCCGGGGCGTGGGACTTTATCCAGACCCTGCCCGGCGACCTGGACGCCGAGATCGCCGCGGACGGCCAGTCCCTGTCCGGCGGCCAGCGGCAGCGGCTGGTGCTGGCCCGGGAGTTTTTACGCAACGCCGACGTGCTGCTGCTGGATGAGCCCACCTCCGCCCTGGACGCCACCACGGCCCAGGCGGTGGAGGAGACGGTGTTCCGTCTGTTCCGGGGCAAGACCATTCTCATGGTCACCCACGACATGTCCCTGGTGAGCGGCATGGATCAGATCGTGGTCCTGCAGGACGGCGACCTGGTGGGCCGGGGTACTTACGACGAGTTGAAAGGTAGCTGTCCGCTGTTCCGCGAGATGGTTGCGGCCCAGCGGAGAGAGGAGGCGTGTGTCTGATGAAAAAGCTAAGCGAGCGCTTCCGCCAGTACGTGGGCATTTTCCACGGCATTCGAATTCCCTGGATCATGCTGCTGCTTGTGCTGCTGGTCTCCCTGGTGGAATCCGAGCTGTTTGTACGGCAGACGACGCTGACCGCCGATATCATTGACGGTACGCAGCAGGCCATTGACTACGCCAAGCTGGTCAAGTTTGTCTCGGTCACGGCGGGCAAGGCCGTGATCAGCATCCTGGTTATTCTCTTGGGCGGCTGGGTCTACCAGAGGATCAACCTGAGGGTGCGCAACAAGCTGTGGAGCAAGCTGATGCGCCTGCCCACCAGGTACTACGACGGTGAGAGCGGCGACGCGCTGGTCAGCCGTGTCACCACCGACGCCTCCCAGAGCTACGTTTACTTCCGTGTGGCCGTCGATCTGATCACCGCCGTATATGCCGCGGTGGTATCCTACCGGCAGATGGCAAAATACAGCCCGGTGCTGAGTCGGTATATCCTGCTTCTTATTCCGGTGCTCCTTATCATGGCATGGCTGTTCGGCAAGCTGAACTTTATCGCCGGTCAAAAGGGACAAACCACCTTTTCCAAGACCCTGGGCTACCTGGTGGAGAAGACCCGCAACCTGCGTTTGGTGAAGGCCGCCCGGATGGAGTACCGGGAGCAGCAGCGGGGCAAGGAACTGTTCCACAAGCAGTTCCGGGCCGGCCTTTGGGCCATTTTCGGCAACAGCAGCTCTGTGCTGCTGATCGAGATCCTCTCCTGCGCGGCCACAGCCATTACCGTTATTTTGGGCCGTAGCCTTGTTGCCGGCGGGGAGATCTCTACGGGCAAGCTGTTGGGCTTTCTTACCATATCCAACATGATGATCGTACGGATCATCCAGCTGCTGATGCTGTACGGCGCACTCAAGCAGGGCAACGGTCAGATGGAGAAAATCGCCCAGATCCTGGACGCCCCCGAGGAAAAGCAGGAGGGCATAGAGTTCGATGTGGGGGATCAGGACATCGTTGCGGAGCACATCGACTTCTCCTATGGTGACCGTCCCGTTTTGAAGGACGTCCACTTTACCATCCCCAAGGGGAAGGTCACCGCCATCATCGGCTCCAACGGCGCGGGAAAATCCACCATGTTCAAGCTGCTGGAGCGGATGTATGACCCGGACCGGGGCCACATCCGTTTCGGGCAGACCGACGTGAAGAAATTCAATATACGCTCCTGGCGCGAGTCCTTTGCCATCGTGTCACAGGAT
>CAMHDC010000197.1 GCA_946183765.1 uncultured Clostridia bacterium
AGCAATTCGCCGAGGTCATGGGCGTGACCACCGGCGCCGTCCATAAGTGGGAATCGGGGCTGTCGGTGCCCGAGCTGGATTTGATCGTGTAGATGGCGGACTTCTTCGACACCTCCGTGGACGTCCTGCTGGGCTACAAAATGAAGGACAATCGCCTTTCCACCACCATCGGCCGGCTCAGCCGGTACTGTCGGACCCGGGACCCGGAGGCCCTGATCGAATGCGAGAAGGCCCTGAAGAAATATCCTCATTCCTTCCAGGTGGTCCACACCTGCGCCGGAATCTACGCCTTTTTCGGCGTGGGCGGTCAAAGCCGCGAAAAGACCCGGTGGGCCTTGGAGCTCTATGAGCAACCACTGCTGTTGGTCTCCCAGAACACCGATCCAAAGATCAGTGAGTTCACCCTCTATGGGGAGATGGCCGGGGCGTATATGGTTCTGGGCGACTTTGAGAAGGGCGTGGAGCTCATGAAGCGTCACAACGCGGGCGGCATGTTCAGCGACACCATCGGTGCCATCCTGGCTGCCCATCTGCACCGACCGGAGGAGGCGGAGCCCTATCTCTCCGCGGTGTTGCTTCAGAACGTCAATTCCCTGCTGAATGCCGTGGCGGGATTCTCCTTTGTCTTCACCGCCCGAGGCGACTGCGCATCGGCCCAAGCCGTGCTTCAATGGGGCATAGACCTGCTCAACAGCCTTCGCCGGGAACCCGTCACCGATTTTTTGGAAAAGCTCAACGCCCTGCAATACCTGCTGCTGGCTCATGCCCAGATCAAGACCGGGCAGACGGAGCAGGCCTGCGCTTCCCTGAGGCAGGCCCGGGCGCTGGCCGCCCGCTTCGACGCCGCCCCGGATTACGGCGTGCGAAACCTTCGCTTCGTCACCACCATGGATACCGTGAGCGTCACCGACATATTCGGCGCCACCGCGGCGGAAAGCCTGGAAAACCTGCTCCGCCTCATCGACGATCCCACCCTGTCCCGCCTTTGGAAGGAGGTCAAGAACCATGAATAACGATACCCGCAACGTATTTTTCAACCGCAACTACCGGCTGGTGTTCTTCGGCGCCCTGGTGTCGGAGCTGGGGGCCATCCTCTACAGCTTCGCCGTCAGCTTCTACATCCTGGAGATCACCGACAACAACGCCTTCCTTCAGGGCCTGTATCTAGCCCTCTGCGGCGGGATGCTGCTCCTCGCCACCCCAGTGGGCGGCGTGCTGGGGGACCGGTTCAACAAGGCGAAGATCATGTTCCTCTGTGACTACATGAAGGGCGGCATCATCATCCTCGCCACGGTGCTCATGCTCCTCTTCCGCAGCAGCGACGCCCATGTCCTGATCCTGTTCGCCGTGGGCATTCTGGGCAACGCCGTCAGCGGCGTCTTCTCCCCCGCCGCCGGCGCTCTGCTTCCTCACATCGTGGCGGAGGAAAAGCTCCAGCAGGCCAACGCCTATTTCTCCATCAAAAGTTCCCTGCAGAGCATCCTGGGCGTGGTCCTGGCGGGGATCCTGTACGCGGCCCTGCCCATCCATCTGCTGTTCTTCCTGGTGGGCGTCTGCTATATCCTCTCCGGCGTGTCGGAGATGTTCATCCGCTACGATCACAAACCCTCCGAGGAGAGGCTGACCATCCGCCTGGCCCTCGCCGATATGGGCGACGGGTTTCGGTATCTGAAGACCCAGAAGGCCCTCATGGCCTTGATGGCGGCCATCCTGTTCATCAACTTTTTCTTCTCCCCCATCGACAGCAACTTCCTGCCCTATTTCGTGAAGACGGACGTGGCCGCCGCCCCCGGCTACCTTTTCGACCGGGTTTTGACGCCGGAGTTGTGGTCCTCTGTGTGCAGCGTGATGGTCGGTCTCAGCTCCCTGGTGGGGGCGATCATCCTCAGCGCCCTGCCTCAGGAGGACAAATGCGGCCGGAAGGTGGCGCTGCGCCTGGGGTACATCGCGGCGGTGATGCTCCTTTTGACGGCGAGCTATTGGCTGCTGGTGGATCGGGGCTTGTCCCTGAACGGCTTCCTCATCCTGCTTTGCGTTGGGTCGCTGCTCATCGGGTTCCTGGTGGTCATGATCAACGTCCCCACCAGCACGGTCCTCATGCGGGTGGTGGATCGGAACATGCTCAGCAAGGTTTCCAGCATCGTCAGCATCGTTTCCCAGGGTCTGACCCCCATCTCCTCGGTGCTGGCCGGTGCGGTCCTCCAGTATTTGGGGAGCACGATCCTGCTGCTGGCCTGCGCTCTGGGCTTCACCGCCACAGCCCTGTTCCTCCTGTTCAACAAGCAGGTCCGGAACATTTGAATCGTCCCCATCACGCAAAAAAAACGCCGCCCGATCCTGTTCGGGGCGGCGTTTTTCTTGACAAGGCTCCTGCGAAAATGGTATGCTCGTGTCCACTTCGAGGAAAGGAGCCCTGCACATGGTCACCCTGCTGCTGGCCGTTATCTATCTTGCCTTCATCAGCCTGGGGCTGCCCGATTCCCTGCTGGGGGCGGGCTGGCCCGTGATGCACGGCTTTTTCGGCGTGCCCCTTTCCTACGCCGGGTTCGTGTCCATGATCGTCTCCGCCGGCACGGTCACCTCCAGCCTCCTGTCGGAGCGGGCGACCCGGAAGCTGGGCACCCGCTATGTGACCCTGTTCTCCGTGCTGCTGACGGCCCTCGCTCTGCTGGGGTTCTCGATCTCCACCCGGTTCTGGATGGTGTGCCTCTGGGCCGTGCCCTACGGCCTGGGCGCCGGGTCCATCGACGCGGCCCTCAACAACTATGTGGCCCTCCACTATACCTCCCGTGACATGAGCTGGCTCCACTGCTTCTGGGGCGTGGGCACCATCGTCAGCCCCTACGTCATGAGCGCGGCCCTCACCCGGGCCTCATGGCAGACGGGCTATCGGGCCGTGGGCCTGATCCAGCTGGGCATCTGCGCCGTGCTGCTCCTTTCCCTGCCCCTGTGGAAGGTCCACACTCCCGCCGGCGACGCCCAAAGGAGCGAGAAGGTCCTGGGCCTTCGAGGCGCTCTGAAGATCCGGGGCGTTCTTCAGCTTTTGCTGGGCTTCTGCTGCTACTGCGCCCTGGAGAGCACCTGCATGCTCTGGACCAGTTCGTACCTCATCGCCACCCGGGGCGTGAGCCCGGAGCGGGCGGCGGCCTTCGCCTCCCTGTTCTTCATCGGCATCACCGCGGGCCGGTTCCTGGCGGGGTTCGTCTCCAACCGGCTGGGGGACCGGCTTATGATCCGCCTGGGGACGGGCGTCCTGTTTTTGGGCGTGCTGCTGCTCTTTATCCCCGGCCTTCCCGAGATCGCGGCGCTGGTAAGCTTCGTGATCCTGGGCCTGGGGTGCGCGCCGATCTACCCCAGCATCATCCACGCCACGCCGGCGAACTTCGGCCCTGAAAACTCCCAGGCCATCATCGGCGTCCAGATGGCCAGTGCCTACGTGGGCTCCACCTTCGCCCCGCCCCTCTTCGGCTTTCTCTCCGCCCG
>CAMHDC010000198.1 GCA_946183765.1 uncultured Clostridia bacterium
AAAAAACAAAAAGCACCCCTCCGGCAGGAAAGGAAGCGGAGGATACAGGGGGGCGGGGTTTCTTTCTCCCGCCGAAGGCGAAGAGAGAAAAAGTCCTTGTCCTTGTCTTTTCTTTGTCTTTGTCTTTGTCTTTGTCTTAGCTATGTTTGTTCAGCAAAAATAGCATTTGCTGTTTTTGTTCGATCCTCTGAAAAAGGTTTACCTGATGTTTACCTGCATGTTGCAATTCTGTGACATAATGCATTACAATGTATAAGTAGATTTTTGACGCTGCAGCGGAGGCATATATGAACGATCCCAAAGGCATCCTGGACGAAGTGAAGAAAGCGGTGGTGGGCAAGGACGGCGTGCTGGTCATGGCGCTCCTCGCCATCCTGGCGGGGGGACACATCCTCCTCGAGGACATCCCCGGCGTGGGCAAGACCACCATGGCCCTGGCCTTCTCCAAGGCCCTGAGCCTCAAATACAACCGGGTCCAGTTCACCCCGGACGTGCTGCCCTCGGACATCGTGGGCTTTTCCGTGTACAACAAGGCCACCGGAGCCATGGAGTATAAGGACGGGGCCATCCTCTGCAACCTCTTTCTGGCGGACGAACTGAACCGGGCCACCAGCCGGACCCAATCTGCTCTTTTGGAGGCCATGGAGGAGCGGACCGTCACCGTGGACGGGGTCACCCACCCGGTGCCCGATCCCTTCGTGGTCATCGCCACCCAGAACCCCGTGGGCGCTTCCGGCACCCAGCTTTTGCCCGACTCCCAGATGGACCGGTTCATGGTCCGGCTGTCCCTGGGCTACCCCAAGCCCGCCGACGAGAAGGAGATGCTGACCCGCAAGCAGCAGGGCAACCCCCTGGACAAGGTCCGCTGCATGGCGGACAAGGGGGGGCTGGCGTCCATGCGCCAGGAGTGTGAAAAGACCTATGTCAGCGACAAGATCCTGGAGTACGTCATCCGCCTCAACAACGCCACCCGGAACAATCCCGCCATCCTCCAGGGGGCTAGCCCCCGAGCGTCGCTGGCGGTCACCTCCATGGCCAAGGCCGCGGCCTGGGTCCAGGGCAGGGACTACGTGCTCCCTGCCGACGTGAAGCTCATCTATCCCGCCACCGTGGCCCATAGGATCATCCTGACCCCGGACGCCGAGGCCGCCGGCCGGAAGGCGGAGGCCCTCGTGGACGACATCCTTAAATCCGTGCCCGCCCCCGTGGCCAAATAATGAGCGGCCGCCGGTTCGTCTATCTCACCGCCCTTCTCATGGGCGCGGTGTTCCATAGCCTGTACGGACAGTATCTGTCCTATATCCTGCTGCGCTTTCTCATCCTGCTCCCCTTCGTTTCCCTCCTCGTCAGCCTGCCCGCCATGCTGCGGGTCCGGGTCCTTCTGTCCGCCTCCGGGGCCTCTCCCCGGGGCGAGGCGGCCGCCGCCAAACTCAAAATGGACAGCCGGTGCTTCTTGCCCGTGGGGTGCCTGTCCATGACCTTCACCGGCGAGAACCGGTTCACCGGCGAAGCCATGAAGCGGCGGAAGGTCCGCTATTGGGGCGTGCTGCAGGCGGAGGAAAACCTGCCCCTGCCCAGCGACAGCTGCGGCGTGGTCACCTGCCGCCTGGGTCGGGTCTGGGCCTGGGACTATATGGGCATCTTCGCCTTCCCCGTGAAGCGCTGCGACCCGGCCACCTACGTCGTCCTGCCCGTCCCCGACCAGCCCAAGCCCATGCCGGAGCTCGATCAGGACTCCGCCATCACCCTGAAGCCCAAGCCCGGCGGCGGCTATTCCGAGGAGCACGAGCTCAGGCCCTACCGGCAGGGGGACCCCCTGAACGTGATCCACTGGAAGCTCTCCTCCAAGCTGGACGAGCCCATCGTGCGGGAGCCCCAGCTCATGCAGAGAAAGCGGGTCACCCTGTCCGTGACCCCCAGCAGCGATCGGCGGGCCCTGGAGAGCCAGCTGGACCAGCTGCTGTATCTCAGCTCAGACCTGATCGCGAGCGGCATCCCCCACCGCATCTGCTTCGGCGCCCACCAGGAGGCGTATATCAAGGACGAAAACGCCCTGGACGAGTTTTTGGAAACGATCCTGTCCGCCCAGCCCGACGGGTCCCGCGGGCCCGTGGACCGGAACAAGTCCGATGAGCTGGTGTACAGCATCCGGCCCAAGGCGGGCGAAGGGGGAAACAGGCCATGAAGAAGTTCCCCTACCTCACCTTCTTTTCCACCTGGCTGCTGGTGTTCTGCGGCACGTTGGGCGCGCCCCTCTGCGTGGTCACCGCCTACCATCTCCCCTACCATATCTTCGGCATGGTGCTGACGGCTCTGATCGTCAGCGGGTTCATGACGCTGCTGTTCACGGTCCCCGAGCTGGGGGTCTATATGCTGGCGCCCTTCGGGATCACGGTGCTGCTGGTCAGCGTGTTCCGCTGGAAGCGGCTCTACAGCGGCGCCGTCGTGGCCATCCGCACCATCCAGTCGGTCCTTTCCCGGACCCTTTCCTTCATTTCCGACCCGGGGGCCCTGCCTGCGGGGGCGGAGAACTACGCCTATTTCATCGGCTTCTTCGTGGGGGCGGTCATGGTGGCCATGGCCCTGCTCATCAGCTGGGGGCTGGTGTCCGGGGAGTCCATGTTCCTGCCCTTCCTGGTGCCGCTGCCCATGGTGGCCCTGTCCCTCATCTACACGGACATGCCGCCGGCCGGCTGGGCGGGGGTGCTGGTGTGCCTCTACTACGGCGGCGTGCTCTTCACCGGCGGCCTTCGCCTTCACCGGGGCGGGGGCGTGGGCCGGGTCACCTGCCTCGCTTTGGCGGCGCTGCTGCTGACCATCCTGCTGCTGGTCAAGGCCCTGCCCCCAGAGGAATATGAACCTTTGTCCACCCAGGAGCGGGTGGAGCAGATCATGCGCCGGGCGGCCAGCGCCTGGGAGAAGCTGAACCGGCTCTTCGATCGGGGGGTCCGGGAACGGGAGGATCTGAGCCGGGAGGGCGAGCTCAAATCCACCGGCGAACACGTCATGGACGTGAAGACCGGTCGGGCCGGGCTGCTGTACCTTCGGGGTACCTCCTACGGCCGGTACGACGGCCGGTACTGGACCATGACCGGCGAATACGCCGACGGGGAATCCCTGTTCACCCTGGGCGGGTCTTTGCGGGATGCGCCGGAGCGGGTGGAGGTGCGCCGGGCCGCGGAAACGCTGATCTATACCCCCTACGCGGTGGTGAAGGGCGGCGTCGACGCCCGGGTGCGGGAGAACTACATCGCCGCCGACAAGAAGCTTTCCGCCTACGGCTGGAACTGGCGGCCCGTGCCCGCCGATCTTGCCCCCCGGCTGGGGACCGAGGCGGAGCAGGCGTACGCCGCCTGGGCGAAACAGACCTATGTGACGCTGAGCCGGACCCAGCGGGAAGCCTTTTTGACCTTCCTCAAGCCCTATGAGCTGCCGGACACGGACGACCCCTACGCCCTGGCCAAAGCCATGGCGGCCATCC
>CAMHDC010000199.1 GCA_946183765.1 uncultured Clostridia bacterium
CTGACGATCATGAACAGAAACACGATCAGAGTTACGATCATTCGCGCATCCATTGCGGTATACTTCCTTGCCTAAGATATTGGTCCTATATATAAACGCGGGCCTGCCGATAAGGGTCTTTCTCCGGCAGGCCCGCAAACGGTTCGACTATGCTCAGTTTTCCTTCTCGAAGATCATTTCCATGCCTTCGACGCCCACCAGGAGCTTGAGCTCCTTGCCGTTGAAGGACAGGAGAAACTCATCGGAATCGGCCTGGTTCAACGCCACCTTGCCGTCCTCCCGGATGGTCCACTCGTACTCCAGGGGGGAGCCGTCTGCCAGGACGATGGCGCTGCCGTCCTCGTTCAGCACCAGGGACATCTCGGTGCCCGCATCGGCGGCGGAGACCTCCATGCCCATGACCCGGGCCTTGGTGAAGGCCCAGGAGCCCACCAGATCCTCCGCGGTGGGGATGATGGAATCGTCCTTCTTCTCGCCGTTGTTCAGCTCCGCCAGCGCGGCTTCGATCTCCGCGGCCGGGGCAAATTCGATGGACTCTCCGTCCATAGCCAGGACGATATGGTCGCCCTCCCGGGTATAGGGGATGCTCTCCTCGTCGACGATGAAGGCTTCCTCCGTCCAGGTGAACGCCATGGCGTCCTCTTCCTCCATCAGCACGACCCGGCCCGTGCCGTCGGACCGCAGTGTCAGGCTGATGGGCATGGCGTCCATGCCCATGAGAGCCATGACGGGGACCAGATCGTAGGTCTGGCCGCCGCTGGTGATGCGATAGCCGTAATAGACCTTCTCCGTCACCGGGGCCACCGGGGGCAGCTCCCGAATCTGATCATAAACTTCCTTCTCCACCGGCAGTTGAACGGACGGGGCCGCTTCCTCCGCCGTCCGGACGGTCAGCAGCGCATCGTCCAGGATCGCCAGGGCTTCCGCGCGGGAATCTTCGTTGGAAGCGCACAGCGCCACGTACAGACGGCCGTTCGCATACCAGAGCACCGCGTCGCCCAGGATCGCCGCTCCGTCCGCCGTCCACTCCGTGGCGGCGGTGC
This sequence comes from uncultured Clostridia bacterium, assembly GCA_946183765.1. GTDB lineage: Bacteria > Bacillota > Clostridia > Christensenellales > CAG-138 > RUG472. Next base: position 1,044 of record CAMHDC010000199.1, read on the forward strand.
GGCCCGCCGCTTCGCCCACGGGATGATCGGCCCGGACCGTGTCCTCGGCGTCATAGGCGACACCCGCGCCCATGAGAACGTCCGTCCACACCAGATCCGCATAGGCGTCCAGGGTGGCGACGTTGGGCTCCTTCTCCAAGGCTACGCTCAGGAAGGCGTACTGAATCGGGTTCCGCTGCTGGGCGATCAGAAGGCCAGCTTCCGTTTCCGTCACCGTCCAGCGATCCGTCGGCAGGGACAGGCTGATATCGAAGGCGGGGCTGATCACCGTCATCATCGCCGGTTCGGGCACGTCCGCGTCCGGCGCCGCCGGCTCATCCGCGGGCACGTCCACAGGCCCGTCGATCGGCTCATCCGCGACCGGCGCCTCCGGGGCCGCCGCAGGGGCGAAGACGGTCTCCTCGCCCGTACTGGTGTCCACCTTGACCGCGCCGTCCGCAAAGGTCATGCCGCCCAGATAGCTGTCGAAGAGGACGAAGCAGTCGGCGCTGGTCACGCCCTCGAGCTCTCCCCAATAGGGCAGCAGGGTGCCCCAGAAAATATCCGTCCCTGCGCAGGAGCCGGTGCCGTCGGGATCGAGGATCAGCGTGTCCCCGTTCTCCGCCACGTACTCGCCCGCGAAGGCCATTTCGCCCTGGTCGCCCAAAGCGAAGGCTTCCCCATCGCCTTCATAGCGAAGGGCCATCTCGATGCCGTCATAGGTGAAGGTCAGCACGCCGTCCGCCAGGGCATAGGGCACCGCCGTCCGTTCAATCTCCAAAGAGGACTCGGTCCAGACGACGCCGTTGGCGTAATACTGATCCGAGATATAGTTCAAGACGCCCACGCCCTCGTCATTGAGATACATGAGCTCCGTCTCCGCTTCGGAAATATACAGCCCCGCCTTCAGGGCTTCATCCTCGGCGACGGTCGGCACGGCAACCAGCAGCAGCAGGGCAGCCAGCAGGATCGACAACGCGCGTTTCATGGTCTTCCTCCCTATTCATAATAATACACTTTGATAATATATTCGTTCACACACAATTGTCAAGAGTCAACCCGGCGAACCGCCTGTCCTCGACGAAAATAGTCCTAAACCGGCCGGATCAGCCTGAGCCGCTCCTCCGGGATCACCCCGAACCGGTCCGCAAAGGCCAAGGCCGCGTCGAGCTGCTCGGGGTCGGCCACGTCCTCGGGGGTATGGGCGTCCGAGCCCAGGATCGCCCGGCAGCCCTCCGCCTTGGCTGCGGCCCAGAAAAGCTCGTTGGGGTAGCACCGCCCGGTCCTGAGGCCCAGCAGGTTGATCTCCAAGGGCACGTCCAGCTCCCTGGCCCGGCGGCAGAGCCTGGTCATCTCCTGCCGATAGATCCTATCCGGCCCCGCATAGAAGAACAGGTCCGGATGGGCCACGCAGGAGAAGCGCCCCGTCTCCATGCCCGCCACGACCATGTCCACGTACTGCCCCAGGGCCTGCCGGCTCAGCTGCATCCGGGGGTTGTAGACGGTCTCCCGGCTGTCGTTGAAGTGCTGGGCAAGGAGCAGATAATCCACGGGATAGGGCTCGATGAGTCGCAGCATGCTCTCGAACAGGTCCGGGTAGTACTCCGCCTCGAAGCCCAGGCGGACGTCGATATCCGCCTTGTATTCTGCCTGCAGATCCAGGACGCTTTGTACATAGTCCTCCAGGAGCCGCAGCGGCACCCGGAACCGGGACTCGTGGCCGTCCGGGAAGGGCATGGGCACGTGGTCCGAGAAGCCCAGCACCTGCAGGCCCCGCCGGATAGCGGTCTCCACATACTGCCTGTCCTCCCCCGCGGCGTGGCCGCAGCGGTACGTGTGGGTGTGATAGTTGGCGATCATTCCTCTTTCTCCCGCATCTCAATCGTTGCTTTCCATTATACCAGCCCGGCCCAAAAGCGCAAGGCGAGGCGCCCGGCAGAACCTCTGAAAAAAATATACGGATATGGGATCTTACAGCTTGCGATATGCCGAATGTCATGGTATCATGTAGTATTATTAAACCTTGGAGGTAGCGTATGCAGCAGCTTTTGGTCCGTCCCGAGAACATGAAACGAATCGATTCGCCGGAATTGGCGAAGGCATATATCGACGAACAGGTGGCCGCCATTCAGGCGCAGGTGGGCGACGGCAAGGTGCTGCTGGCCCTCTCCGGCGGCGTGGATTCCTCCGTGGTGGCCGCCCTCCTCATCAAGGCCATCGGCGATCGGCTGGTGGCGGTCCACGTGAACCACGGTCTCCTCCGCAAGGGTGAGCCCGAGCAGGTCATCGAAGTGTTCCGCAACCAGATGCACGCCAACCTCATCTATGTGGACGCCACGGATCGGTTTTTGGACAAGCTGGCCGGCGTCAGCGATCCCGAGACCAAGCGGAAGATTATCGGCAAGGAGTTCATCGACGTGTTCGCCGAGGAAGCCCGGAAGCTCACCGGCG
>CAMHDC010000200.1 GCA_946183765.1 uncultured Clostridia bacterium
ATCCCAACGCCAAGCCGGATCTGGGCCCCAACGGCCAGAACATCTGGTGGGACAATTGGGCCAACCTCCGCGGCAAGAACGAGGACGGCGCCATCAAGCTGGATATGCGGCCCAAGGCCTTTGATCCGGAAGACTACGAGAATGAGGACGATTACTTCGCCCATGCCGGCGACTGGATGGCCAACTGGGGCGAAGCCGTCAACATGTGGGCCATCGAAGGCATCTCCTGGTGCAAGTATCTGACCATCTTCGTCCGGGGCGAGGTCGGCGGTGAGGAGACCAAGCTCATCATGGACTGGCATCCCGAAGACGCCAAGTTCTACGCCGCCCGGTTCTCCGATCTGGTGCTCAAGGACGGCAGCCATCCCGTGATCACCACCGAGTGGCAGGAGTTTGTCATCGACCTGGAAGCTTCCGGTTTCCCCGGCATGACCAACGCCTTCCACATCCGCGCCTTCGCACCCTGCGTGATCTGGATCGACGATATCGGCTTTGCGGAGCCCGTCGCCCCCATCGACACCGCCGCTGTGGTGGACGGCCTGACCGTGCCCGAGACCGGCAAGCCCGGCGACCTGCCCATCAAGGACTACCTGGCTGAGTTGGGCTAAGATAGCACCTGAAACCGTACCTGTGGGGGCAGCGCGTCTGTCCCCACGTTTTTTTCGGATTCTGTCGTAAAATCAAGCTGATTCGCCACGGGAAACTTGAAAACTTTCCGAAAATCTGCTAAGCTGTTAGCCAAGATTTCTAAGGAGAAGCTGTCATGGTCACTTTGAAAGATATCGCTGCCGAAGCCGGCGTAAGCATCACCACCGTATCCAACGTGGTGCACAATCGAACGAGCCGGGTCTCCCCGGAGCGGGTGGCGAAGATCTGGGAGATCATCGAACGGGAGCAGTATGTGCCCAGCATGACGGCCCGCACCCTGGCTAACGCGGAATCCTCCATCATCGGCGTGATCACCCACATGACCCCTCAGAACACGGGCAGCACTATGAGCGATCCCTTCCTGGGCTCCTTCGTGGACGGCATCGAGAGCCGCACCCGAGCCGAGGGCTATTACCTGATGATCCGTTCCGTGGAGGACGCCCGGGCCCTGGACTTTCTGAGCCGCAGCTGGCGGCTGTCCGGCCTGATCTTTACGGGCATGTTCCAGGACGACTTCTTCACCTGCACCCAAAAGCTGGGCATCCCCTATGTGCTCATCGACAGCTACATCGACCAGCCCGACGTATACAACATCGGTCTGGAGGACGAGAAGGGCGGGTATATCGCCACGAAGCATCTCCTAGAGAAGGGCCATCGGACCATCGCCTTCGCTTCGCCCTCCATCCGGCCGGGCGGCGTGGTGGAAAAGCGCCTCCTCGGCTATAAGCGGGCGCTGGGCGAATTCGGCGTCGCATTCGATCCGGCCCTGGTGTTCACCCAGGAGATCACCGTGGAGGAGGGCCGCCGCCTGGGCGCGGCGCTGAGCAAGCGCACCGAGATCACCGGCGTCTTCGCCTCCGCCGACATCCTGGCCGGCGGCATCATGGCCGGCCTTCGGGAGCAGGGCGTGTGCGTGCCCCGGGATAAGTCCATCGTGGGCTTCGACGACAACTATCTCTGTCAACTCACCAACCCCAGCCTCACCACCATCCATCAGGACGCCGAGCAGAAGGGCATCCTGGCCACGGAAATGATCCTGGCGCAGCTTCGGGGCGAGCCCATCGAGCAGCGGTCCGTGATCCTGCCGGTCAGCCTGGTGGAACGGGAAAGCGTGAGGGATATACGCGAAACGAGGTAATTCCTTTGATACAAGCCATCATATTCGATTTGGACGGGGTATTGCTCTCCACCGACGAGCTGCACTACGCCGCCTGGAAAAGTGTTGCCGACGAGCTGGGCATCCCCTTCGATCGGCAGGTGAACAACCGTCTTCGGGGCGTGTCCCGCATGGCGTCCCTGGAGATCATTTTGGAGCACGGCGGCGTGGTCCTTTCCCCCGAAGAGAAGGAAGCCGTGGCCACCCGGAAGAACGACCGGTATCGTTCGTCCCTGATGACCCTGACGCCGGACGTTGTGACCCCCGAGGTGCGAAACACCCTCGCGGCGTTGAAGCAGCGGGGGCTGAAGATGGCCATCGGCAGCTCCAGCAAGAACACCAAGCTGATCCTGGAGCGGACGGACCTAAAGCGCTACTTCGACGCCGTTTCCGACGGGACCAACATCACCCGGTCCAAGCCGGACCCGGAGGTGTTTTTGAAAGGGGCCGCCTTTCTGGGCTTGTCCCCCTCCGTCTGCGCGGTGGTGGAGGACGCCGTGGCCGGCATCGACGCGGCCAACGCCGGCGGTTTTCTCAGCATCGGCATCGGCGACGCCGCCGGCTATGCCCGGGCGGATAAAAAGATCGCCAGCCTCTCGGAACTGCTCACGATCCTCTAATTAACGCAACTCCTTCTGTACTTTGCCCCGCCTTCCTGCGGGGCGTTTTTGCATACCGAGCCCCCATAGCGGCGGGTATCGAGGCGGCTGGAGAAACGCTTGATGTGCTGTAGTGGAAGCGTTCTTTTCCAAGCCGGTCTTCACGAACCGTTCAAAGGCATCGTCTTCGCCGCCCGTGACCGCATGCACAACGCCCAGTGCCTGGCCGGTATGGCTTTCTCGAACGCGCTTCTGGGCATCGTCCACTCCATGGCGCACAAGACCGGCGCGGCGTTTGCGGATTACGGCGCCCACATCATCCACGGCGCGGCCAACGCCATGTATCTGCCGAAGGTCATCGCGTTCAACGCCAAGGACGAGACCGCCAAGAAACGCTACGGCGTGATCGTCGACTATATGGGCATTGCGGACAGGAACGCCTCCGACGACGAAAAGGTCGCGGCGCTCATCGCCTATCTGCGCAAGATGAACGACGATCTCAATATCCCGCACTGCATCAAGAACTACGGCGCGGACAGCTATCCTGTCGAGCAGGGCTTCGTTCCCGAGGAAGTGTTCCTCTCCAGGCTCCATGACATCGCTGTGAACGCCATTGGCGACGCCTGCACGGGTTCCAACCCCCGTCAGCCCTCCGTCGAGGAGATGGAAAAGCTCTTGAAGTGCTGCTACTACGACACCGAAGTCGATTTCTGATCCATCGAAGCACTTCACGCAAACTGCCTGCCCGTCACGTGCAGACAGACCATACATTCAAAGGCGGCTCCTGACCGGAGCCGCCTTTTTATGCCGGGACCTGCTTTCAAGCTGTCCTTGCTCGGCGAATGTATGCTCTACAATGTAATGCAAGCTTATTCGTGGGGATAGCCCTGTCCATGGACCACCCGCTCCAGGTGGACCTGCTCCACAGCTCGAAGGTATCCGGAGAGGAGATCCTCGAAGTAGCGGATGGGTCGAGGCAGATAGTGATCCCTGAGCCGGATCAGATTGACCTGCTGAAAGAGGGGTATCCCGTTGAGGAGCAGGGGAAAGATGTTGATGTCCT
>CAMHDC010000201.1 GCA_946183765.1 uncultured Clostridia bacterium
GAAAGCCTTCCACGTGCTGATCGTGAAGGAGGATCTGGGACTCTGAGGTCCTGTGGGCGCTCCCCGTCGTCGTCCCGGTCATTCCCGTCTACTGACGGACTGCGACGGTAGGGAGCGTCTATTATAAATACTCTATTATAGTATACCCTTCAACCGTTGCAGTACCCCCCTTCAAATCCTGAAGGGGGGTACCTGCATTTTTATGGGGCGTTCACGACGTTCGTTTATCGCCAGTGCTTGAGCTGGGAGAGGTATCCGTCGTACATGGCCCGGCGCTGAGGCTCCGGCTGGTTGTCCGGGTTGGGCGAATGGGCCAGGAGGAAGTCCAGCAGCATGTCCTTGGAGGTGTAGACGAAGGCACCGCCCGTATAGCACCAGGTGCAGTAATCCTCGTTGAAGGCGCCGTCCGGCTCCTTGCTGATCATGGCGTCCTCCGTGAGGGGCATGCCGCAACACTGGCAGTACAATGTCCGGGGCGAGCCCAGCAGGGTGTTGATGGACACGTCGTAGATGCGGGACAGGAGCTTCAGAGTGTCCGTGTTGGGCTGGGTCTCCCCCGTCTCCCAGCGGCTCACCGCCTGGCGGGTGACCAAAGCTTTCTCCGCCAGCTGCTCCTGGGTCAGGCCATGCTTCTCCCGCAGTTTCTTCAAAACTTCACAGGCTTCCATGATTCGTTCCTCCTGATGTCGATACCATTAGTATACAGGGAACCGGCAAATTGGCAAGCAACCCGCTGTTGCCTATAGAAAAGGCGGACGTCGCTGCGTCCGCCCTTGCCTTTATTCTGCTTTTTTCTTTCCGAAGATCAGCTTTCCGAAGAGCACCCCGCAGAGGACCAGGAAGTAGACCGCCAGGATGCCGAAGACCAGCCAGGTGGTGGTGGGCTGGTTCTGGGCGATGAGGCCCAGGACCAGAAGGAAGGGTGCGCCCAGGAGCACGGCGTAGAGGTTTTGGAAGATCAGGTTCTCCGCCGCGGGGGTCTCGAAGAGGGGATCGATCTCCCGGCAGAGGATGAGGCCCGTGCTGACCGTGCCCGTGAGCATGCCGTAGAAGCAGAGGAACTGCTCGTGAGCATAGTCCGGGAACAGCTTCTGGCTGGCGAAGCGGACGAAGAAGAAGGTGGCGAAAGCGCCCGCTGCGCAGATGAGGAGCAAGGGCACGATGAACTCCGGATGGGCGAAGGCCGTGAGGTCGATGGAGGCGATGGAGGCCACCACCATGATGTCGAACATCCAGCCGGAGATCCGGTTCAGCAGGAAGGTGTTCCGATACTCCCGCTGCATCCAGCCCGCCTTTTTGAAGCTCTTCAACAGCGCCTTCACGATGACGCAGGCCAGCAGGCCGAAGAGGAAGTTGAAGCCCCAGATAGTGGACTGAAGGGTCTTCACATAGAAGGGGATGCCCCCGAAAGCGGCGTCGATGGCCTTCATGATGCCGTAGGCCAGGATGTAGGTGACCAGGATCAGGGCCGCCTGGACGGTGAACTTGTCCATGCTCTCGGAGAGGGCGATCTCCCCCTTGCCGGTGATGGATTCAGCCGTCAGGTCCTCCGCCTCGTCGGCGTTCTCCTGCATCTTCAGCTTTCCCTTCCGCTGCATGACGTTCATGTACAGCACGCCGCCCACGCTGGCGGACACGAAGCCCATGGCCGCCACGGTGAGGCCGAAGCTGGAACCGTTGACGAAACCGTAGCTGTTCTCGAAGGTAAGGCCCCAGTTGAAGGCCTGGCCCGGGCCCTGGCCGTAGCCCAGGGGCAGCAGGATGCCGCTGGAGGCGAAGACCTTGCCCTTGAAGAGATAGAAGAAGCCCAGGGTGATGAGCAGGCCCACCACGCCCTGGATGAGGTAGCCGCATACGGTGATGGCGCCGGAACGGAAGATCTCCCGGTTCCGATGCTGGTTCTTGGCCCGCTGGCTCTGCTTCAAAGACATGGCCACGATGCCCAGGCCCAGGCCGTGATAGGTCATGGCTTCCAGCGTCAAAAGATTGTTGCCGCTGCGGAAGAAACTGACGCCGGTGAAGGCCCGGTAGATCCCGTCGCCTATCAGCAGCAGAAAGCCCGCCAGCACCGCGCCGGGCAGCAGGGACTTTCGAAGCAGGGGAATCATCCGCCGAAGGGCCCCCGCCAGCAGCAGGGCTCCGGAAAGGATGGCCAGCATGATGATGAAGTTCCAGACCTCGATGTTCTGGAAGCTGGTGAATTCGGATACGGCAGCGTAAATGATCATAGGTTCTCCTTGTCTTGCGGCGTCCTGTTCGGGGGCGGCGCCTTACCCCTTCAGCACCTCGTCCTTCTCCATGAGGGCGTTCCACTTGTCCAGGGAATCATCCAGGATGGCGGTGAGTTTCTCCGTCTCCTCCCGGGTCATATGGAGGGCGATACGCTTGGCCAGCACCCGGCAGCTCTGCTCGAAGGCGGGGCCGCACCCCTTGAACTTGTCCGTCAGCTCCAGATGGTACTCCCGCCGATCCTTGTCGGAGGGGACCCGGTTCACGTAGCCCTTGCGAATGAGGCAGTTGACCCGGTAGGTGGCGTTGCTCTGGGAGATGCCGGCGAATCGGGCGAACTGGGAGATGGTGGGCCGCTCCATGGTCTCGATGCCTTCCAGGCAAAAGATCTCCATGGGCGTCAGATCCTGGCTCTCCTCACGGACGGTGATGAACATCTTCCGCATAAATCCCAGCCGCATGCGCAGCATGACCCGGGACAGTGACTCAGTCAACATAAGCTCACCCCCAATACGGAAAATACTTTTGTTTTTTTAAGTATATATCTTTTTCCTCGTCTCGTCAACGAAATCCCATGGAAAAACGTGCATTTTTTATAAGCAAGAAGAGCTTCGGCATCCTTTGGTCCGAAGCTCCGCCCGAGAGAACGCCTATAGAAGGGCAGTTTTTACTCGCCCTGAGCCTCCAAATATTCGTTGACCTGATCCACCAGCGCGTCGGCGTCGATGCCGTGGACGGCGCAGGCCTGCTCCAGATTTTCGAAGTGGGACATCATGCAGCCCAGGCAGTGCATGCCGGCGCCCATGAGGATCTCAGCGATGCCCTCGTCCATGAGGACCATCTCGCGGATGTTCATATCCTTGGTGACTTGTTTCATGTGTGTATCTCCTTTTTCGTTGTTGCTCTATAGTATACCCTCAGTTTCAGCTTTTGGCAATGAACTGATTGCGGCATTTTGTGCAGGTGACCCGGATCCGGCCCTTGCCCCGGGGGACCCGAAGGCGCTGGGAACACTGGGGGCAGATGAGATACCGGTAGGTCCGATACTCCCGCCACTGGCGCTTCCACTTGTCCAGCAGCCCGCCGGAGGACTGGGCAGAAGCCGGACCCTGGGCGCTGCCCGAATTGCGGAACGGCTTTTGGAAGAACTCCTTCACCGCCGTGAGGCCCGCCAGAAACTTCATGTTCTCGTTGTTTCTTTTGGCCGGGTTCTTCGCAAAGAGGCGGATGCCCA
>CAMHDC010000202.1 GCA_946183765.1 uncultured Clostridia bacterium
CTGCAGAACGAGACCTTCCGGCAGATCGTGAGCACCACCACCTACACCTGCTCCGATGTCAGCGGCAAACACACCATCGGCCTGCAGAACACCAACCGGCTGTTGATCGACGCGGAGTCCGACGGCACCTATACGCCCATCAGCTGTCTTTATCCCGACGCCATCGGCGTGAAGACCGGCGACACCAACCTGGCGGGCAAGTGCTTCATCGCGGCTGCCTCCCGGGGCGGGGTCACTTTGATCGCCGTGCTGCTTGGCGGCACCCTGGACGATGCCGACTATCTGGCCCGGTCCGCCAACATGAACGCCAAAACCAAGGACCCCTACAACGCTCAGCGGTTCCAGGACGCCATCGCCATGTTCGACTATGGTTTCAAGCAGATGTCCCAGCTGCTGACGGTGCAGGATCTGGTGGATATGGGCATGCCCGTGTCCTTCCCCGTTCAGGTACAGAACGCCGCGAAAAACGACCCGGAGAACGGGTTGTTGACCGTTTCGCCCAGGCTGGACTACAGCCAGCAGATCCAGCTCATGAAACCCTTCATGGATAAGCTGACCCAAAACATCACCACCCTGGCCGAGACCAAGATCGGCACCCTGGTGGCCCCTATCAACGAGGGGGACGTGGTGGGCACCGTGGAGTATAAGCTGGGCGATTCCAAGCTGTTCACCTCCAATCTTTACGCCGACCGCAGCGTGAAAGAGGGCATTCTGAGCGACGAGCCTGCCACCACCGTGGGGGTCGGGACCGCGCAGCAGCCCCAGGTTTCCGCCGGCGCACCCCTTCTTGGGACCGCTTCCACCCTCACCGGCGAGCCCGTGAAGGAGAGCAACGCCAAGAAGATCGTCCTGATCGTCCTCATCGTCCTGCTTTCGCTGGCAGTGATCGCTTTCGTGGTTTTCCTGATCGTGGCCCATATTCGCCGTGAGCGCCGCCGTCGGGCTAAGGCAGCCGCCCGCCGCAGGAGGAGGCAGCAGCAGGAACGCATCGCCCGGCAGCGCGCCGCCGAACTGGATCGGAAAAGATGATGCCGATCCGAGGAAGAAAGAATCTGCGCCGTCTCGCGGCCCTGATCGCCGCGGTGACGGCGTTTGTCTTTTTTGTCCCCGCAGGTTTCGCCCTGGACAAACCGGACCTGTCGAGCTTTCCCGAACGAAACGTGATCCTGGCCTACGGGGACGACCCCACGACCAGCGTCAACGGTCTGGAAAAGAATGCGGACGAAAAGGCCTACCCCGCCAGTATCACCAAGGTTATGACCGCACTGGTCGCTCTCGAGCAGGGAAACATGGACGATCTGGTGACCATATCCGCCCACGCCGTGAAGCTCTCCAGTGCCAACGCCAAGATCGGTGTGAAGGAAGGCGAGGTGTACCGGCTGCTGGATCTGATGTACGGCATGCTCCTCCCCTCCGGCTGCGACGCGGCGAAAGCCGTTGCGGAACAGGTGGGCGGTTCGGAAAGCGGCTTTGCAGAGCTGATGAACGCCAAGGCTCAGGAGCTGGGCATGACTCACTCTCACTTCACCAACGCCTCCGGCCTCCACGACGACGATATGTACACCACGGCCCGGGATCTGGCGATCCTGGCCGCAGCGGCCGCCGAAAACGATACTCTCTGTGAGATGCTGACGACCAAGGAATATTCCATCACGGAGAAGACCAAGGGACGAATCATCAACGTGCGGAACATCGATCGGCTGGTGAACGAGCCGAAGCCCGGGGAATACGAAAAGGTCTCCGCCCTGTACAGCTGGTGCATCGGCGGCAAGACCGGCAGCACCAACGCCGCCGGTCGCACCTATATGGCTATGGCCCGTTACAGCGGCGTCACCCTGGTCTGCGTGCTTCTGGGCGACAAGGTCCCCACCTCCGGCACCAAGGGCACCAAATACGACAAGATCATCGCCAACCGCTTCGTGGAGGCCAAGGAGCTGTTCGAATACGGCTACAGCTATCTCTTCCCCCTGGTGAACGTAAGGACGCTGAAATCTGAAGGCCTGCCCGTGGAGTTCACTCACCCTGTCCGAAAGGGCGAAGAAACCGTGCCTCTGCCCACTGTGGTGGCGGATGTGGACGCGGTGGTGTCCATGTACCTCCCCGCCCGGCTGGCCCTCCAATCCGGCGGCGAGGTCCGCGTAGAGGTCAATCAGCCGGAAGCGTCCGTGCCGGTCCGTGCCGGTGACCCGGCGGGCGAAGTATCATATTATTACAAGGACCGGCTGCTGTTCACGCTGCCTCTGATATTCCAATACGGCCTGGAGCCGGACCCCACGGCCTCCCCCGCCCCTGTCCTGACGGTAGAAACCCGTCCGTTACCCTCCTCCGGTGAAACCGCTGCGCCCGTCCAGGAGATCCCGGCAGAGCCGCAGCTTTCTGCGCCCGACAAGCAGACGAACCTCTTCTGGTTCGTTCTCCCGCCCCTGATCCTAATCGGCGGCGTGTTCGTCTTCCTCCTCGTTCGTCGGAAAAAGGCATAGATCCTGCAACAGAAAAGAGACCGGATAATCCGGTCTCTTTGGGTTTTGCTTCGGCTTACAGATTGAACTGCTTGCTGATGATGTCCACGATCTCCTGGCCGATGCGCTTCTGTGCTTCCACCGTGGAGGCGCCGATATGAGGCGTGCAGGACACCATGGGGTGGCTGTAGAGGGCCTTGTTCTGGGCGGGCTCGGAGGCGTATACGTCGAGGCCCGCGGCCCGGACCTTGCCGGACTCCAGGGCGGCCAGCAGGGCGTCCTCATCCAGGTTGGCGCCGCGGCTGGTGTTGATGATGCACACGCCGTCCTTCATCTTGGCGATGGTGTCGGCGTTGATGATAGCGCCGCCGTCCACCGCGGGAGCATGGACGCTGATGAAATCGGACTCAGCAAGGAGCTCGTCCATCTCCACATAGTGGATGCCCAACTGCTCTTCGATGCCGGGGATGTGGAAGATATCGAAAGCAACCACCTTCATGCCGATGGCCTTGGCCATGACGCCCAGGTGCTGGCCGATGCGGCCGAAGCCGATGATGCCCAGGGTCTTGCCCTGAAGCTCGATACCCTTGGCATAGGCTTTCTTCTCCCACTTATCCTCACGCATGGTATGACCGGCGATGGACAGGAACCGAGCGCAGGCGAACATGTGGCCCATAGCGAGCTCCGCCACGGACTGGGAGCTGGCGCGGGGGGTGTTGCGGACGGTGATGCCGTTCGCCTCGGCGTACTTCACGTCGATGTTGTCTACGCCCACGCCGCCGCGGATGACCAGCTTAAGCTTGCCCGCTTCTTTGGCCGCGTCGATGTGAGGAGCGCGGACCTTGGTGGCGGAACGGACCACCAGCACGTCGTAGTTCTTCACGGCTTCCTTCAGGGCTTCGGGATCGTAGAACTGCTGATCTACCTGGCAGCCCTTGGCTTCGAGAGCCGCAACGGCTCCCTTCTCCATACCGTCAGACGCAAGAATCTTGATCAT
>CAMHDC010000203.1 GCA_946183765.1 uncultured Clostridia bacterium
GGACCGAGCAGTTCGGCGTGTCCGCCCGGGTGTACGAGAACGGCGTCTACGGCTTCTCCTCCACGGCGGAGTACACCGACGAGACCGTGAAGGACGTGCTGAAAGCCGCCAGCGAAAACGCAGCTTTCCTCGCCAAGCATGCCGGGAAGGGCAAGGGACCCCACAAGGCCATGGCCCCGAATAGGATCGTCACGGCCTTCGAGCTCAACGACGTGGAGCAGCGGACCTATATCGAGTTCGCCCAGGCGCTGGACAACTACATCGCGACCAAGTATCCGGATCTGGTGAGCCGGACCGTGGTGATCACCTGCGACTCCATGGAGAAGCTCCTGTGCGTCAGCAACGGCTGCGACGGCCACAGCATCATCCCCCGGTGCTACATCTACGTGATGATGACCGCTATGGGCGCCGACGGCAAGCCCGTGGAGCTCTACAAGGTCATCGGCGGGGGCTACGGCACCTTCGATCAAAGGTACACCAAGCCCGAGGACTGCTTCGCTGAGATCGACAAGCTCTATGACCGCATCCAGCAGAAGGCCAAGGACGGCGTCTATCCCGACGCCGGCAACAAGACCGTCATTCTGGGCGGTATTCTCTCCGGCATGCTCGCCCACGAGGCCGTGGGCCACACGGTGGAAGCGGACCTGGTCATCGGCGGGTCCGTGGCCGGGCCCTGCCTCAACAAGCGGGTGGGCTCCGATCTCGTGAACCTGGTGGACTACGCCCACACCGCCTTCGGCCAGCCCACGCCGCTTCCTGTCTATGTAGACGACGAGGGCACTGCCGCCACCGACGCCGTGCTCATCAAGGACGGCATCCTGGTGGGGTACATGAACAACCGGGAGAGCGCCGAGCGGTTCAATATGGTCCCCACGGGCAACGCCCGGGCGTACCTGTTCTCCGACGAGCCCCTGATCCGCATGCGGAACACCGCGGTGCTCCCCGGCGCATCCAAGCTGGAGGACATGATCGCTTCCATCGACGACGGCTACTATCTCCTGGACACCAACAACGGCCAGGCGGACACCACGGGCGAGTTCATGTTCGGCGTCACCTTTGGCTATGAGATCAAGAACGGCAAGCTGGGGCGGCCGCTCCTCGACACCACCATCTCCGGCGTGGCCTTCGACATGCTCAAGACCGTGGACATGATCTCGGATGAGATGATCTGGGCCAGCTCCGGCATGTGCGGCAAGAAACAGCCCATGCCCGTGGGCATGGGCGGACCGGCCATCAAGTGCCGGGTGACCATCGGCGGACGATAAGGAGGGGAAAGCCATGATCGAGACTTTGAAAAAGACGGCTCAGGCGGCAGTGGCCGCCCTACAGAAGGAAGGCGCGGACAAGGCGCAGGCCAACGTTTCCTATACCGTGACCCATGAATTCAACGTGGACGGCGGCGAATTCAGCCTGTTCCGCACCCTGTTTGACAAGCAGCTGGCCATGACCGCCATCCAGGGCGGCAAGAAGGGCACCATCGCCCAGAACCGGTACGACGAAGAGACCATCGCCGCTTCCGCCAAGGGGTGCCTGGAGGCCGCGGCCTCCGCTCAGCCGGACGAGAACTGGGATTTCGCTCCCGTTTCCCAAAACGAGGACTTCGTGCTGGGCGAGGTGGAGCCCGACACGGACATACTCTTCTTCCGCTGCCAGGAGCTGATGGCGGCGCTGAAGGAGAAGTTTCCCAAGATCATCATGGAGCAGATGATCGTCTCCCACAAGGAGATTCTCAAGGCCCAGGCCAACTCCTACGGCGTGCTCTTCTCCACCCACGAGGGGTATTATGAGGTGAGCCTCATGTTCTCCGGCCACGACGGCGACAAGGCCTCCTCCTTCTTCGGCAGCGGCGTCATCGCCGACAGCCTGGACAAGCCCTTCCTGGAGCTGGGTTCCATCCGCGAGGACCTCGCCAACGTGGAGAAGCAGATCGAGACCACCGGCGTCTCCGGCAAGTTCGAGGGGACCATGGTGGTCATGCCCGGATGCCTGGGGTCCCTGTTCTATTCGCTCCTCTCCGACTTCGCCGGCGAGGGCGGCCTCCTGTCCGGCACCAGCCCCTGGAAGGATAAGCTGGGCGAAACGGTGGCCGACGAGCGGATCACCATCAGCCTGGCGCCCCTCGATGGGCGGATCGTCTGCGGCAACCGGACCACCGGCGAAGGCTTCCGCGCCGAGGATTACGACATCATCCAGGACGGCAAGCTCAACGCCTTCTACCTGGGGCTCTATGCAGCCAACAAGCTCAAGCTCCCCCGGGGCAAGAACGACAGCTTCAACGTGGTGGTGGCCCCCGGCGACAAGCCGATCTCCGAGATCATCGCCTCCATCGACAAGGGCATCCTGGTGGGCCGGTTCTCCGGCGGTCAGCCTGCCAGCAACGGCGATTTCTCCGGCGTGGCCAAGAACAGCTTCCTCATCGAGAACGGAAAGATCGGGCCGGCCCTCTCCGAAACCATGATCTCCGGCAACATGGCGGACATGCTCAAGCGCCTCAACGCCATCTCCGCCGAACAGGTGGCGGACGGCATGAGCGTCCTCCCCTATATGGCCTTCGACGGGATCACGATCTCCGGCAAATAAGGACGTCAAAGAAAGCGCTTCCCCCTACGGGGAGGCGCTTTTTATCAGTTTTCCCAAAAATCTTTCAAAAACCTATTGACTTTCCCCCTGGTGGAAGCTGTATACAAGAGGTGAAAGGACGAGAGAACGGCCATGAAGATCCAACAAGTGGAGGAGCTGGTGGGTATCAGCAAGAAGAATATCCGCTTCTACGAGGAGCAGGGGCTCCTGTCCCCCAATCGCGCCGAGAACGGCTACCGGGAATACGGGCGGGAGGACGTGCTGCGACTGAAGCAGATCAAGCTCCTCAGGAAGCTGGCGGTGCCCATCGAGGACATCCGCGCCGTGCTGAAGGGGGAGGGCTCCCTGGAGACCTGCCTCACCCGGCAGCTTCGGGAATTCGACCGGCAGCGGGACAGCCTCTCCGCCATGGAGGGCGTGACCCGGGAACTGCTGAGCCGCCCCGGCCTCACCATGGAGGGGCTGGACGTGGAAGGGTGTCTGGACACCATCGAACGGTTGGAAAAGGAGGGACAGAGTTTTATGGACGTATCGAAGCGGGACGTGCACCGCAAGAAAGCCACGGGCGCGATCATCGGCGCGGCGATCATCATCGCCCTGATCCTGCCGGCTCTCGTGGGGATAATCTGGGCCAACGGGCAGGCCCCCTTGCCCAAACCTCTGCTAGCGCTATTCATCGCCGTACCTGTCGTCGTCATCGCCTGTATCGTGGCGGTGCTCATTCAACGGATCAAAGAAATCAAAGGAGGAGAAGAAGATGAAGCTGCTCAGTATTGATTGTATTCCCGGCCAGCAGATCGAGGCTCTCGGCATGGTGAAGGGGGCCGTGGTGCAGACCAAGCACTTCGGCAAGGACTTTATGGCGG
>CAMHDC010000204.1 GCA_946183765.1 uncultured Clostridia bacterium
CGAAGATCATGTGGCCGTCGATGTTGTCCCCGGAGAAGGGGGAGAAGGGCTTGTAATCCATGACGATGATATCTGCGGCGTACCCCTCCTTCAGCTTGCCCAGTTTGTCGGGGAAGTACTTCGCGGCGATCTTGGCGTTGTTCTCAAATAGCATTTTGGTGACTTCGCCCCAGGCCACGTTGGGCATGCAGGCGTTGTGCCGCTGAATGATGAGGCTTACCTTCAGCGCTTCCAGCATGTCGAAGGTATAGCTGTCGGTGCCCATGCCCACCAAAATGTCCTTGGCCATCATCTGACGGATGGGGGAACACCCCACGGCGTTGCCCATGTTGCTCTCGGCGTTGTTGCAGACCATGGTCTTGGTGTCACGGATGATGTCCATTTCACCGCTGTTCACATGGATGCAGTGGCCCAGCATGGTCTTTTCCCCCAGAATGCCGTTGTTGAGGAGCCGGTTCACGGACCGGGTGCCGTAGTTCAGCGCAGAGTCGTATACGTCGTTCAAGCCCTCGGAGACGTGGATGTGGTAACCCGTGCGGCCATTGTTGGCCTTCTGCATCTTCTCGAAGGTCTTGTCGGAGATGGTGAACAGGGCGTGTCCGCCGAACATGGCGGCGATCATGGGATCGGGGTCCTTTTCACAGTGGGTGATGAAGACGGCGTTCTCCTCGATGGCCTCGTCGCACTTCTTCTCCCCGTCACGCTCGGACACCTCATAGCAAAGACAGGCCCGAATGCCCAGCTCCTTGGCCACCTTCTCGATCTCGAAGAGGGAGCCGGAGATGGCCTTATAGCTGGCGTGGTGATCAAAGATGGTGGTGCAGCCGGTTTTGATGCCGTCGATGATGGTGGTGTAGGCGCTGGCCCGGGTGCCTTCCAGGGTCAGATTCCGGTCGATGGCCCACCACATGCCGTCCAATATCTCATAGAAGTTGGTGGGGTTGAAGCCCTTGATGGACAGGCCCCTGGCCAGGGCGCTGTAGATATGGGAATGGACGTTGATGAACGCGGGCATGATGACTCCGCCCCGGGCGTCCACCCGCTGGGCGTCGGGATAGCTTTTTTCCAGCTCCGACCGGGGCCCGATGGCCTTGATATACCGTCCGTCCACCAGCACCGCGCCGTCCGCGAGGTAGGGGCGCGCAGCGTCCCTGGTGATCACTTTTCCGTTGGTGATAAGAATCATGGCAGCCTCCTTCACAGTTTCAATGTAAAAAGCGCGGGCCAAACACAAGGTTTGACAGCCCGCGCGCGAAGCACTCCCTTACAGCCGAAGATATATACTTTTCCTAATGGCAGTGTACCACGTTCACTGAGTAAAAATCAAGACTTGGACCGGAAATCAAAAATTAATTTGATTGCCTAACAGAATTTTTGAATATTCGCATTGCATTTCCCAACAGGTGTGATATACTGCAAATGTACTCAAATATAGGTAGGAGGTTGCGTATGGATTACACGAAGATCAAAGAAGCGGCGCAGGCATATCTGCCTGCCATGACCAAGTTTCTCCGGGACCTGATCGCCATCCCCAGCGAAAGCTGTGAGGAGGAAGGCGTGGTGAAGCGCACCATCGCCGAAATGGAGGCCCTGGGCTTTGACAAAGCCGAGATCGACCCCGAAGGCAACGCCCTTGGCTGGATGGGCACCGGCGAAAAGATCATTGCTTTCGACGGTCACATCGATACCGTTGGCATCGGCAACATCGCCAACTGGGAACACGATCCCTACCAGGGCTATGAGACCGACGACATCATCTACGGTCGCGGCGGCTCCGATCAGGAGGGCGGCGTGGTCTCCGCCGTCTACGGCGCCAAGATCATGAAGGACCTGGATCTGATCCCCGAAGGGTACAAGATCCTGGTGGTCGCCTCCGTTCAGGAGGAGGACTGCGACGGCCTCTGCTGGCAGTACATCCATAAGGAAGACGGCATCACCCCCGAGTTCGTGGTCTCCACCGAGCCCACCGACGGCGGCATCTACCGCGGTCATCGCGGCCGCATGGAGATCCGGGTGGACGTTCACGGCGTCTCCTGCCATGGCTCCGCCCCCGAGCGCGGCGACAACGCCATCTATAAGATGGCCGACATTCTGCAGGACGTGCGCGCCCTCAACGAGAACACCGCCACCGACGAGGACGAGATCAAAGGCCTCGTTAAGATGCTGGACCCCAAGTACAATCCCGAGCACTATGAGGACGCCCGCTTCCTGGGCCGGGGCACCATCACCGCCTCCCAGATCTTCTACACCTCTCCCAGCCGCTGCGCCGTGGCCGATTCCTGCGCCGTGTCCCTGGACCGCCGCATGACCGCCGGCGAGACCTGGGATTCCTGCCTGGAGGAGATCCGCAATCTTCCCGCCTGCAAGAAGTACGCCAAGGATGTGACGGTCTCCATGTACATGTACGACCGTCCCGCCTGGACCGGCCTCAAGTACGAGACCGAGTGCTATTTCCCCACCTGGATCAACAAGGAGACTGCCGCTCATGTGCAGGCTCTCGCCGACGCCCACAAGGCCCTCTTCGGCGAAGAGCGCATCGGCAGCCCCACGGCCATGGACAAGCGCCGTCGTCCCCTCATCGACAAGTGGACCTTCTCCACCAACGGCGTGTCCATCCAGGGCCGCTACGGCATCCCCTGCGTGGGCTTCGGCCCCGGCGCCGAGTCCCAGGCCCACGCCCCCAACGAGATCACCTGGAAGCAGGATCTGGTCACCTGCGCCGCCCTCTATGCGGCCGTGCCCATGAACTACCATCCCGAGAACAGCACCGGCGACGTGACCGTCTACCGGGCCGGGAAGACCGATACCAAGTTCGCCAACGACTAAGCCTTTACAAAAATACATTTATACAGGAGGCACCATGAGCAACGTCAAAAAGTACACCGACAAACTGGACAAGCTGAATTTCGAGAACATGTACAACGGCGACTTTTTCCTGACCTGGGAGAAGACCGACGACGAGATCGCGGCGGTGTTCACCGTGGCCGACGCTCTGCGTCATCTGCGTGAGAACAACATCTCCACCAAGATCTTCGATTCCGGCCTGGGCATCTCCCTGTTCAGGGACAACTCCACCCGCACCCGTTTCTCCTTCGCCTCCGCCTGCAACCTGCTGGGCATCGAGGTCCAGGATCTGGACGAGGGCAAGAGCCAGATCGCTCACGGCGAGACCGTCCGTGAGACCGCCAACATGATCTCCTTCATGGCGGACGTCATCGGCATCCGGGACGACATGTACATCGGCAAGGGCAACACCTATATGCACAACGTGGTGAACGCCGTCACCGAGGGCAACAAAGCGGGCGTCCTGGAACAGAAGCCCACCCTGGTCAACCTCCAGTGTGACATCGACCATCCCACCCAGTGCATGGCGGACATGCTCCACTGCATCCACACCC
>CAMHDC010000205.1 GCA_946183765.1 uncultured Clostridia bacterium
AGCCGGCCCGCTGAAAGTGCTCGCACACGTCGAAGAAGCTGGCCTGCATCAGCAGCCCGTCCTGCAGCATCATGGCGAAGTGGTTCACCAGCACGTAGGCTTCGATGCTCACCCCGTTCACCTCCACCGGCACGTTCCGGCACTCGGGGGGCACCAGGCTCCGCCACTGGTCCTGCCAGGCCTGGGTGGAGGACTGTGCATAGGGTTCCTTTTTCTTTTTCAAAAATGAGAACATATTCTTTTGCTCCTTGCTGAATCAAACTATTGCACCGGTTCCAGATACCGGATGGGTTTGCCGCTGGCCGCGGCGTAGTCGATCTCCGAGCGGGTGCTGGCGCCGATATAGCCGCCCACGTTGATCACATAGATCTCGTCCGCCATGTCGATCTTCCGCTTGTGCATATCGTCCAGCATCTCCTTGACGCCCTCGGTCCACACCTCCTCGTCCCCGGCGTGACCGAAAAGGCCCACGGAGATGACGATGTTCCCCGCCAGCGTCAGGCGCTTCTGGGCCTCCAGAAAAGCGTCCTTGAACCGGGTGCTGCCGCAGAGGGTGACGACCCTGTACTTGCCCACCACGATGGATCACCTCGCTTCCTCAATACCCCACCGCCAGGGCAAACAGCAGCAGCCCTGCGGTGAGCAGCAGGTTCATGATCTGGAACTTGCCGGAATACCGGGCCCACTGGCCGTACCCGGAGTCCACCAGGCCCAGGGAGATGAGCAGGCAGGGGTTGGTGGGATAGAACACGTTGCTGAACCCGTCCCCGAAGGCGAAGGCCAGGATGCAGAGCTGACTGCTGACGCGGAACATCCCGGCCAGGGGCACGATCAGCGGGATCAGCAGAAAGGCCTTGGCGGAGCCCGAAGGAATGAAGAAGTTCAGCACCAGGCAGATGCCGTAGACGAACAGCACCAGCGCCGCCCGGGACATGCCGCCCGCCGCCGTCACGGCCATGTGCAGGAGGCTGTCCAATATCTTTCCCTCCACCAGCGTGTAGCGGATGGAAGCGGCCATGAGGATCATGAGCACCGAGGGCGCGATGGCGATGAGCCCCGACAGGAAGGACTTTCCGAGGCCCTTCCCACCCATGCCCGCCGCCAGCGTCGCCGCGACGCCCGCCACCAGGAACATCACCGCCACGATGATCATGGTGTAGTCCCGAAGCGCCGGGATGAACCCGGAGGACAGCACCAGGGCGATGCCCGCGCCCAGGATGCAAACAAACAGCAGCAGGCCCCGATCCATACGTTTGTCGGGCACGTGCTCCCCCACCGCCCCGCCGACGGCCTGATGGGGCAGGCGCCGGGCGTGGAAGCAAACGAAGCTGAAGAGCAGCGCATAGATGCAGACGAAGGACACAAGCCGCATCCAGATGCCGCTGAACATGGGCAGCCCCGCCAACGTCTGGGCCACGCCGATGGTGAAGGGGTTGGCAACGCCCGCGGCGAACCCGCAGCCCGCGGCGAGGAGGCTCATGGCCACGCCCGTGAGCACGTCCCAGCCGAGGCCCACGGCGAGAGCCGTCACGATGGGCACCAGGGGCACCACCTCTTCGAAGGACCCCACCAGGGAGCCCATGGCCATGAAGAACAGGATGAGCACCGCCATGAGCCGATACCGGACCCCACCGAAGCGATGGACCAGCTTTTGGAGCATATACCCCATGAGCCCGCACTCGTTGAGGGCGTTGAACACGCCGCCGATGACCAGCAAAAAGGCGATGACCGCGATCAGCGCCCCGGAGCCCTCGCTGCCCAGCACCAGCAGGGGCGACAGCAGCCACTTCCAGAAGGGCAGCCCGCCTTCCACGGTTTTGAACCCGGTCTGGGTGTCGATGATGGTATGGCCCGCCTCGTCCACGGTCCGGGCGTACTCGCCGCCGGGCACCAAAAAGGTCAGGGCATAGGTCAGCGCCATGAGCAGAAAGATGATGACGATGGCCGCGATAAAGCTTTTGGCGCTGATGTTCAGGCTGTTTTTCTTCTCCATGATCGCCTCCTGATCCTCGTTCGCGCGCCGTCCGGGCGGCAGACTGGTCCGATGGTCTCTACGGATATAGTATAGCGGGCCCGCCCCCTCCTTGGCAAGAGAGGATTCCCCCGTCTTTTCCCGCCTCCACAAAGAATCTTTGTGGAAAGCCGAAAGTATCTCTGTTGGACGCGGCGGAAAAAGCCGTGTACAATAAAGGCACAAAAGAACCCAGCCTTACAGTTCTTTCTAATAGATCTCTCCTGAAACAAGAGCAGGGCCCGCCGAAGGGATGATCGGCGGGCCTTGGTCCGTTTTGCGTGAAAACGGGCGGGACGCGTCCGTTCCGGAGCTATTGCTCCGTCATGTAGGAGATGGAGTCGGCGTACCGGTAGCAGTATACGTCGCCGATTGAAAGGCCGGAAAGGATCTCCACGTCGGTGCCGTCGGAGAGGCCCGTTTTGACCTCCACCGGGGAGAGCAGCCGGTCCGTCTCGGGATCGTAGGCGGTGTAGATGACGATCCGCCCGCCGTCCTCCTCCAGGGCGGCCAGGGGCACCGCGGGGACCTTCTGCCGCTGAGCGCGGGGGAAGCAGACCGTGCCGTTCATGCCGGGATACATCCGGGCCGTCCTATCAAGGGCCAGCGTAACGGAATACTTGGTGTTGCCGCCGCTGTTCTCCCCCTCCGGGTCGATCTTGGTGACGGTGGCGGTGAAGCTCGTGGCGGGCAGGGCGTCCAAGTACAGCTCGGCCTGCTGGCCCAAAGACAGGGACAGGACGTCCAGCTCGTCGATGGACACGGCGATCAGCATCTTCTCCTGGGGCGTCACCGCGCAGAACGTCTGCTTTGCCGCGGTGTAGGCGGGCTTCTTCGTCGCGGCGGCGCCGGTCCTTCCGGAGGGGATGCGGATGCTGCCCCCGCCGCTGTGACTGCCGCCCCCTGTGTAGCCGGACGGCCGGGGCGTGCCCTCGGGGCCCGGGGAGCCGGAGGGATCTGCGGACCCGTCCGGCGTGGGGGTAGGCGTGGGGGCGGGCGTGGGCGAGGGGGTGACGCTGGCCGCCCCAATTGTAGCCCACTGTACCTGTTCTATCAGACAGATACTCTATATAATCGAAAACTCACCTTGTTAAGAGAGATCCGATAACGAATCGGGCTAGACCCGATTCACCCAAGGTCCCTTTTTCCGGACCGATACAAATATACCAACACAACATTCTGCTATCAATACGCCAAAAACACGTTGACGGTTTTTGCCGTCAACGTAACTACTCGCCAGGCTTTCACTACTTGGCAAGCAGGGCCTACCCATACAGGTTTTGCAAATTGGCAAGCAGGGTCCGGATAGCTGTTTACTACTTTGCAAGCAGTGTACAGATCCGGACCTGCGCCAATTTCTGCACCGGCTCGTTGGGAACAC
>CAMHDC010000206.1 GCA_946183765.1 uncultured Clostridia bacterium
CCACGGTCCACGATGCACCCAAAATGCACCCAGGCGGCTGGGTCTGGGTGCATCGTTTGATTGTATGTAGTAGCTGTATAAAAGCGCCTCCTCTGAAGAAGAGACGCTGTAAGCTTACTTATGAATCCTTGCTGCGGATGTTTTCGATATTCTCCGTGCTGCCTCCGCCCATATCGTCGGGATCACGGAACTCTCCTTTGTCCACCAGTCGCAGGAATGCGTCCACCACGTCCGGCGCCAGCTGACTTCCAGAGACCTCCTTGATGATAGAAACCACCTTATCAAAGTTCATGCGGTTGCGGTAGGGACGGTTGGAATACATCGCGTCGAAGCAGTCCGCAACGGCGATGATCTGCGCCACTCGTGGGATCTCGTCGCCCTTCAAATGGTTGGGGTAGCCCCTGCCGTCGGGACGTTCGTGGTGGGCCTGGGCCCCGATGGCCAGCTCCGGCATGATGGTGATTTCCTTCAGTGCATCGTATCCTTGCGTAGTGTGCGACTTGATGATCTCGAATTCCTCATCCGTCAGTTTGCCGGGCTTGTTCAACACCTCTTGAGGCACGCCCACCTTGCCGACATCGTGCAGCAGCGCGATGCGGTAGTATTTTTCCACCGTCTCCTCGTCGCAGCCCAGTTCCCTTGCCAGCATGGCGGTATACTTCGCCACGCGGGAGGAATGACCGTTGGTATAGCGGTCCTTCATATCGATGACCTTTGCGAACGCCTCGGTGATGCCGCTGACGAAGGCCATGGTTTCCTTGTGCTTCTTTTCCAGCTTTTGCGTCTTCCGGCGGACATAAAGCCCAACGATCACGACCAACAGCAGCAGCGCGGCCAGTCCCGCGACGACATAGAACCAGACTTCCTCATAAAAAGCCTTTTCCTTTGTGATCTGAACGGTAACGACCTTGTTGCCGCGGCCCATATTGTCCCTGAGCTGCATCACATAATGGTAAGTGCCGCCGCGCAGGTTGGTATAATCCACTGGCACCATGTCGCTGCGGTCGACCGTCATGCTGCTTCGCTCAAATCCCTCCAGCTGAAGGCTCACCTGAGGATCGTTCAGCGAATAATTGAACACAAAGCTGGGAATGGTCAGCTTCTGGGTGCTGTCCGGGATGGTAAACGCGCCTGTTTCGTCCGGGTAGATGAACCTTCCGTCCGCTTCCACGAAGGGGACCACGGCTTTCAGATCGTTGACATCCTCAAAGGTCTGGTCGATATTGACCTTGCAGATACCGGTGCTGCCCGCGATATACAGGTCGCCGTCAGGGGTCAGCTCGCTGTAGGAATTGGCCGTGGTGATGCAGGGCAATCCGTTGGCCAGGCTGTAATAGACGGGATTGATCTCCCCGTTGGCAAGCAATTCCTCGGTAGGCGTCACATAGATGCCGTTGCTTGAGAGCACCCACATTTCGCCATGGCTGTTCTCATAGAGGTCAAAGTTATTGGTATAGGGAAACTGCTTGATCGTCGTCACATGGTAGTCCGGCGTCATATACGCGATGGCGCTGCTGCATACGATCCAGACCACGTTATGCGCTTTGTCCCGCTTGAGCCGCATCACGACATCCGAGGGCAGGCCGTCCTCCACGTTGATGTTTTTTACGCCGGTTTCATCGACGATATAAATACCGCCGCCGTTGCTGCCCAGCACGATTTCCCCGTTCAATCCTTCTTCGACGGTGAGGCTCTCTGTGTTGACGATGCCGTCCTGTTCGCCATAGGCCGCGACCACGCGATCTCCCTCAATGACATTCACACCTCCGGCGATGGCCACGAGGATGCTGCCATCCTCCCTTTCGGCGACGGCGCGCAGACTGGTGGACAGCAAGCCGTCGTCCTGTGTGAACGCGACCACCTCGCCCTGGCTGTAGCGCAGCAGGCCGAGCTGTCGCCAGGTGGATATCCATGACCTTCCCTGGCTGTCCCGGATGATAGAACGGATCCGGCATCCATCCAGCAGCTCGATCAGGTCGCTGGAGCCCAGATCCTCGCCGGACAGGGTCGTTGCCTTCGTCAGCGGAATGCTGGACACCGGGCCTTCGTCACCCAACACCATCAGTCCCGTATCCGAGCCGACAAACAGCTTCTCTTCGCACATGCAGGTGGTATTCACCACGTTCGTGGGCAGATCGAAGCGTTCAAACAAATTGGAAAACTGGTTCGGCACGATCTTCATCACTCCCTGGCGGGTAGAAGTGAACCAGAGATTGCCCAGATAGTCCATCATCACACCGCCCACGCTGTTGTTCATGGGCAGGTTCTCCAGCAGGTGGAATTCATCGTTTTCCACATAACCGATGCCGTTGGAGGCGCAGATCCACAGCTTGCCGTCGATGCTCGAGATCATCTGCACCGTGGACAGCGGCTGGATATCGATCTCCACAAGGTCCGTCAGGCGCTCTCCCATCCGGGCGTGGCAGAATCCATAGTCCACAGTCTGCAAATAGACCATCCCAGGCTCTTCCATATCCGGATAGAACGCGCCGACAGCGCCGGACTCCACATTGTCACTGCCGGAGATATAGTTGACAAGCTTGCCGTCCTTAAGCGTCATGATATCGCCGTAATTTGTGAGGCCATAAATGAGCCCGTCGTTTCCCATGATGATAAAGCGCATGTTCGCCTCGGAGATCAGGTCGTCCTCCAGCATGGCCAGGTTGTCATCCTTGTCGATGGTGGCGATGCCGCAAGTAGTGGCGATGTAGATCGTTCCGTTTTCATCCTCGGTGATGGCGCGGGTATGCGCGGATTTTAGCCCGTCCAGCTTGCCCCATAGCTTGAACTCTCCGTTTTCCATCACCGCGACGCCGTTGTCGTTGGTGCCCATCCAAAGCCGGTCCCGGCTGTCCACATACAGGCACTTGATGCTGGATATCCCGCCCGTGGAGCCGATGCGCTCAAAGGTATTGCCGTCATACCGGATCAGGCCGGCATAGCTGCCGATCCAGATAAAACCCTCGCTGGTCTCGGCAATGGCGTTCGCTTCGGAGGTTGGAAGGCCGTTGCTGTTGTCGTACAGCACCGCGGAGTAACCTTCGGTTTGTCCTTCGAGATCGACCGAAATGTGAACCTCGTCCGATTTCGACGTCTCCGTGGTTGACTCAGCCAAAGCATAGCTTCCATACTGGATGACGAGCAAAAGCGCCATCATCATACAAAGACAAAGCCGGAGCGCTTGCGCCCCTTGTGAATTTCTTATCCGGAAAACCTTGAGATTCACAATTCAGCCCTCCAGTAAAACATGGCAATCTTTACATAAACCCTCTATTATCATATCATACGAAACCATGGAGAGCAAATGCGTATACGGTTTCTTTGGTAATCTGGCGCATATAGGCTCCTTGTGGTATATTCTGAATAGGTTAAGCTTTTGAA
>CAMHDC010000207.1 GCA_946183765.1 uncultured Clostridia bacterium
GTCGGGCCCGCTGTCGGTGAGGGATCAGCCGTGGGATGCGGCGAGAAGGAGGCCGTGGGATGCGGGGACGTCGTAACAGTGGCCGTTGGGTTTGCGGTATGGGTGGGCAAAGCCGTGGGGCCCTGGGTGGGTCCGGCCGTGGGCACGCCGGTAGGAGCCGTCGTGGGCGCTGACGTGGGGAAAAAGGTAGGTTTGGGGGTGGGGGTCGGTGTCGGCGTCAGTGTGGATGTCGGCGTAGGGGTGGGTGTTGGCGTCGGTGTGGGGGTCGGCGTCGGTGTAGGCGTTGGGGTAGGCGTCGGTGTGGGTGTAGGCGTGGGTGTCGGCGTGGGCGTGGGGGTTGGCGTGGGGGTCGGCGTGGGTGTCGGCGTCGGCGTGGGGGTTGGTGTGGGCGTGGGTGTCGGTGTGGATGTCGGCGTCGGCGTGGGCGTGGGTGTGGGGGTTGACGTTGGGGTCGGTATCGGCGTCGGCGTAGGGGCAGCGGTCGGCGTGGGCGTGGGTACGGCCACAGGCTGGATGCTGGGCCCCAGGATGATCCGGCCGCGGATGTTGGCGGAGAGGACGCCGGTGACGATCAGGAGTTGATCGTCCGAAAACGAGTCCAGGGAAAGCTGCAGATCCGCAGCGGCCAGCTCAGCCTTGGTGGCCTGGACCCGGACCCGCACCGCCATCAGCCCGTCGTTCAGCTGGCTCAGGGCGGCGGAAACGGTGGTGGCTGTCGCGCCGGAATCGGCCACGGATTCAATCATGGCGTCGGTGATCTCCGGAATATGATAGCCGGCCTGGTTCAGCGTCATGGACACGCCGGACACGGTGACCACCTTGCCCGTTTGGACCGCGTTCATGTCGTTCGGATCGTTGGTGCTGTCCAAAAAGGCCAGGATGCCCCGGGTGCCGTTCTGCAGGTAGACGTTCTTTCCGCTGCGAAAGGTGACCACGCCGGTGAAGGCGCTTTCCGCCGTCACAGAACAAAACGGGATCGCTATCAACAGCAACGCCGCCAACAGGACCCCGATACGCTTCATATATGCACCTTGAATACTTTATATTCTGATACGGATACTATACCGCAAATATCATTGTTTTTCAACACTTTCAGACAACAAACCAAGCCTTGTCATCCCCTGCGCCCTGTGATAGGATACGGTATATCCCATTCTCAGGAGGCTCAT
Organism: uncultured Clostridia bacterium; assembly: GCA_946183765.1. Taxonomy (GTDB): domain Bacteria; phylum Bacillota; class Clostridia; order Christensenellales; family CAG-138; genus RUG472. Next base: position 1,170 of record CAMHDC010000207.1, read on the forward strand.
ATGCTCTTTTTCCGGCGGAAACAAAAGAAGGCCCCCGCAGAGGCCTATGATCGTACAGCGCTGGAGCCGGTGATCCGCAGCAGCATCTGCACAGGTGAAAAGGTGGCCGGGTTCCGGGAGAAGGACACGGGCCGGTTCCGGGAGGTGGCTTTGATCCGCACCCCCGCGGATTTGGACGCTTTCAAGCGGAAATACGGCATCGAAGGGGAGATCCCCACGATCTATTGAACTAATCCAGCAAATACGCCATAAACACCGGTATCCGCTGCTCCCAATAGGCCTCGGAGTGCTGGGCGTCGGGGACCACCCGGGCGTCCACGTAGGCTCCGGCGCGAGACAGCCGCTGGGCTGTGCGGAACATGCCCTCCAGGACGCTGGTACGGCCGTCGATCTCCCCGGTGCCCATATCCATATAGATGCGGGTGGGCGAAGCGAGGGGATTCGCCTTGAGAAGCTCCGCTTCGTGGCCACGGGCCGCCCACAGGCTGGGGGACAGGGCCGCCGCCCGGGAGAAGGTGCCGTTATAGGCTACTGCGGCGTAGAGGGCCATGAGCCCGCCCATGGAGCTGCCGGCGATCAGGGTATGCTCCCGGTCGGGCAGGGTCCGGTATTCTCGGTCGATGCGGGGCTTCAGCTCGTTGACGAACCAGTCCATGGTCTTTTGTCCCCGGGCCTCGAACATCAGCTTCCCCTTCCAAACGATGTCGAAGGGCGTATACTCGTTCATGCGGTTCTCACCCTCTGTATTGCACTCCACCGCCACCAAAATGAGGGGGCGCTTCGATTTTTCCAGGTACTCTTTCATGCCCCAGCTCTTGCCGTAGGTGGCGTGGCTGTCGTAAAAGACGTTGTGCCCGTCGAACATATACAGCACCGGATACCGCTCATCGCTCTCCTCATACCCCTTCGGCGTATAGATGTACAGCCGCCGGGGCTTCTTCGTGGGCAGGGTGGGTATCTGGATCTTCTCTACACGGATCATGAGCTTAGCTCCCTTCGTCGTTTGTTCCATTGTAATCCCGCCGCGCCTGTCCTGCAAGGGGCGATATGAAAAGCGGAACGGGCATACCCGTCCCCTGCGCTGGCATATATGTGCCTTGTTGCACGCAGAGTTCCCTATTCCAAGGTATCCTCCCGGTAGTTCAGCAGGAACCGGGCGCTTTGCTTCTCGTAGAGCCGGGCGGCCAGGGCGTCGGCCACGGGGATGAGGATCCGCTCGTGCTCGCACTGGACGGGGTGTACCCGGTGCATGTCCCCGGTGAGGCTGAAATTGAGACAGGCGCAGTGGTGGCGGCAGCGATCCGCGATGGCGCAGCCCTCGCAGTCGGGCTCCGGGGCCAGGGAGGCGGCGTAGGTGGCCCGCTGCTTCTCCCTGTCGATGCCGGTGGACACGTGGCCCATGCGGTACTCCGGCAGGTACAGGAACTGATTGCAGGGATAGACGGACCCGTCCTCCGCCACGGAGGGCTGGCGCATGCCCAGCTTGCATTCGAGGCAGGGCCGGTCGTTGAGATAGGCGGAGATCTTCACCAGAAAGGGCAGGAACAGCAGCGGACGCTTTTCGTCGAACCGGGCCTCCATCAGCTCCGCCACGGCCTCGTACTGTTCCCGCAGCACGGCCAAAGAAGCGTCGTCCCAGCCCGCGTCAGGCCGGTAGTCGATGACGGAATTGACGCGGGTGAACCCCCGTTCGTAGAGCCAGCGTACCGATTCGGCCATGCCGCCCACGGTATTAGGGGTCACGGTCTGCAGGGCTGCGGCGTTCGGCTGATACTCCAGCAGCAGGTCGATCTTCGGCTCCAGCTGCGCCCGGGTGGGCCGCCCGTCCCGGGTGAGCCGCTGCTCGTCCTGCAAAAGACCATCGTGGGAGAGGGCGATCTCCAAATCGTGGTCGTTGGCGAACTGCAAAAAAGCCTCGTCCAGGAGCGTGCCGTTGGTGGTCATCTTGAACCGAACGTCCACGGCGCCCTTTTGGGCCGACTCTTTGGCGTAGCGGCAGATCTTCTCCGCCAGTGCCCGCTCCAGCAGCGGCTCGCCGCCGAAAAGGGAGAACCCGTTGGTTTTGTGGCCATAGGAAAAGACCAGGTCCACCGCCTGTTTGGCCGTGTCCCAGGTCATATGGTTTTTGCAATGGGTCTCGTAGCAGTAGCGGCAGCGCAGATTGCAGTCCGCCGT
>CAMHDC010000208.1 GCA_946183765.1 uncultured Clostridia bacterium
GCCGCATGGCGCACCTCCTCCATGGTGGCGTCGGGACGGCCGTAGCGGATATTGTCCGCGATGGTGCCGGAGAAAAGGTGGGGAGATTGTAACACATACCCAAGGCTGCTTTGGAGCCAGAGCTGGGACCGAGCTTTGTAGTCCTTTCCGTCGATGTAGATGGTCCCTGACGTTGGTTCGTAGAAGCGGCAGATCAGGTTGACAATGGTGCTCTTACCCGCGCCGGTCTCGCCCACCAGGGCGATGGTCTGCCCCGCTTCAATGACCAGATTGAAGTCCGTCAGCACAGGCTCCTCCGGGTTGTAGGCAAAGTCTACATGCTCGAAGCGGATATTGCCCGTGATGGGTTCCCAATTCTCCCGCTTGGGATGTATCACGTCGCCATACTTTTCCACGACTTCGGGAGCATCCTGGACCTCGATGGGAGCGTCGATGAGACCGATGACCCGTTCCGCCGAAGCTTGAGCACTTTGGAAGTCCGCAAAGATGGACGCGATCTGCTGGATGGGGTCGAAGAGACTGGCCGCATAGGTGACGAAGGCCACCAGGGTACCTGCGGATATCTCACCGATGAAGGCATGGGCCGGGTCCAGAACGCCTTTTCCGCCCAGGAACAGGGCGAGACCGGTACCGATGGCGCCCAGAGAGATGACCAGGGGGAAGAAGACGGCGTTGATCAGCGCAGCCTTGATGGAGGCCTTGCGCATGCTCTGGGTGATCTCCCGAAACTCCCGGGCATTCTCCTTCTCATAAACCAGCGTTTTGGTGGTCATGGCGCCCATGATGCCTTCGTTGAAAGCACCGGTGATGCGGCTGTTGTGCTTGCGCGCCTCCCGCTGATACTTCAATATGGCCCGTTCCAGGAACAGGGCGGCTACAGCAAGGGGCGGGACCACCAACAGCACCAGCAGGGCCAGCTTCCAGTTCTTCAGCAGCATGATGATGAGACACAGTATCGCGTAGCAGGAGGACCAAAGCAGGTCCACCATGCTCCAGGCCACCATCTCGGAGAGACGGTTCACGTCGCTGATCATCCGGGCCATGAGATACCCGACGGCCGTCTTATCATAGAAGGCGAAGGATTGGTTCTGAAGCTTCAGGAACCCGTCCTGCCGGATATCGTAGGAGATGGTCATCTCCATCCGGCCGCAGCGGGTGATGAACCCCAGCGTACCAAAGCCTTGGCTGAAAGCCAAAACGATGTACACCAGCAGAAACAGCCACACGCCCTGAACTTTTCCGGGGATAATGAACCGATCCACGGCGTAATTGGCCAGCAGGGGATAGAGGGAATCCACCAGCGCCACGAAAAGAAGGCAGGCGATGGTCATGAGGAAGATCTTTTTGTTCCGCCAGGCGTAGGCATACAGCCGTTTCCACAGCTTCGGGTCCACCTTTTCATTGGTGTAATCCTGTTCGTTCTGATAACTCACGCCTCGTCATCTCCTTTCGGCAGGGCATCCTGTATTTCGGCGATGCGCCGATACAGGCCGGGCTTGTGTATGAGCTCCTGGTGGGTGCCCATTTCCACCAGCTTGCCGCCCTCCAGCACCAGGATCTTGTCCGCTTCGCAGAGGGTGGTGATCCGATGGGAGATGATGAACAGGATCCCGTCCCGCTTCATGCCGTAGAGGGCGTCCCGTATCTTGGCGTCCGTCTCCGTGTCCACAGCGCTCATGGAATCGTCGAATATCAGGATGGGTGCTTTCTGCATGAGCGTCCGGGCGATGGCCACCCGCTGGAGCTGACCTCCGGACAGGGTCACGCCGCGCTCGCCAACCAGGGTATCGTACCCCTTCTCAAAGCCCATGATCACGTCGTGAACAGCGGCCAGCTTGGCGGCGTTCATCACTTCCTCGTCGGAAGCGGTGGGGTTCACGATACGGATGTTCTCCTTGATGGTCCGGGAGTACAGGAAGGGCTCCTGCAGCACGATACCGATATTCCGCCGAAGGCATGCATGGTCGATGTCGTTGATGTCCACGCCGCCGATGGTGATCCTGCCCTTGGTGCAGGTGTAAAGCCGCTGCAGGAGCTGCACAAGGCTGCTCTTGCCCGAACCGGTGGAGCCCAGGATGGCCACGGTTTCACCGGGATGTACCGTAAAGCTGATATCCTTCAATACGTCGTCAGGGGCGTTGTAGCCGAAGCATACGTGATCGAAGCAGATATCCCCGGTCATATCCACCGTCATCGCTTTGCCAGGTTCCTTCTCCGGTTCCGCTTCCATGATCTCCGTAAGGCGTTGCAGGGACACGGAGGCTTTCCCCATGTCAGCCAGGATGCGCCCCAACTGCCTGACGGGCCAAGTGAGCATGGCGGTGTAGGTAGAGAAGAGAGTGACCAGGCCCAGCGTCATGGTGCCCTTGGCGCAGAAGTAGATGCCTGCGGCCAGGGAGATGCCGATCTGGGAGAAGCCCACCGCGTCGGACAGGCCCCAATAGTATCCCAGGAGCTTGTTCAGCCGAATGTTGGCGTCCCGGGTCTTGGCGTTCAGCCGGGTCAGCTTCTCATATTCCGCCCGTTCCTGACCGAAGGCCCGAACGATACGTACGCCCGTCATGTTCTCCTGGAGGGCGGCGGAGAGCTGGCCCTCCGCTTCGTCCGCATCTTTGAAATATCGCTGTACGTAGCGGAAGTAAATGAAGGAAGATACGGCGAGCAGAGGCAAGGTTACCATGGAGATGAGGGCCATGGGCACGTGGATGCGCAGCAGGATCACCAGGGCCGTGAAAAACATGACCACGGTCCGGAGGATGTCCATCATCTGCACGCTCAAAAACCGCCGGACCGTCTCCACGTCCGAGGTGCACCGCTGGACCAGGTCGCCGGTGGAAACATGCTTGTGGTAATCGTAAGGTACGGCGTTGATGTGCTCATAGAGAGCGTCCCGCAGACTCTTGGCCATACCCTCGGAAGCATAGGCGGTGGATCGTCGTCTGAGGTAGGTGAACAGCCCGTTTAGAACCGTGAAGAATAGGTAGGCCGCGCCGCAGAGGATCAGATGCTCGGCAAAGAATTCCCGACCGCCCAGCCCCTGCACCAGGTTGAAAATGGGTTCGGGGATATGGGGATCCACACCCCGGATCACGTAGTCCAGCGTGAAGCTGGTCACGAACGGGGCGAGATACACGCATATGGCCGCCAGCAGCACGAACAGGGCAGCCAGGACAAGATACCCCCAATAGGGTCTCAGCACCTGAAAAAACAGCCGCCAAGGGGATCGCTTTCGTTTATTATTCGTCATACAGACACCTCAAAACATGTCCTGTGGGTTGATTTCGATCTTCAAAAACCCGTCCTCCCGATGGGAGGTCTCAAAGTCGTA
>CAMHDC010000209.1 GCA_946183765.1 uncultured Clostridia bacterium
CCGCCTTCGTCGTTGGGGTGGTAGAAATCGTCGCACTTATAGCAGAACTCAGCTGTATCAGAAAGCACCAAATAACCGTGGGCAAAGCCGCGAGGAACAAGGAACTGCTTCTTGTTTTCTTCACTTAGTATTTCCCCATGCCATTTGCCAAAGGTCTTGCTGCCTGGCCGTATATCCACCGCCACGTCGAAGACCTCGCCTCGGATCACCCGCACCAGCTTCGTCTGTGGGTACTGCTTCTGAAAATGGAGCCCGCGGAGGACGCCTTTGGTGCTCATGCTTTGGTTGTCCTGCACGAAGGTGATGTCGAATCCGGCCTCCGCCATATCTCGCTGGCTGTACGTCTCCATAAAATATCCCCGGCTGTCGCCGTGAACTGCAGGCGTGATAAGGCACAGGCCCTCAATCCCATCAAGATTCTTCTGTACCGTGATCTGTCCCATATTACAGCTTTGCCTCCTTTAGATACCTGCTGACTGCGTCCTGCCAGATCGGGAGGGATTTGAACCCAGCTTCGATCAGCTTGCTTTTATCCAAGCGGCTGTTGAACGGACGCGCCGCCATGCTCAGTCCATACTCCGCCGTGGTCACAGGAACCACCTTCGTTTTAAGCCCGCACTGCCGATAGATCTCGCAGCAAAAGTCGTACCAGCTGATATAGCCCCCCTCGTTGGTGGCGTGATAGTAACCATACTTTTCCGTCTCGATCATATCCGCCAGCAGCCTGGCAAGATCGAAGGTGTAGGTAGGCGTGCCGATCTGATCGTTCACCACCCGCACCGTATCGTGAGTCTTGCCCACGTTAATCATGGTCTTAACGAAGTTTTTGCCATTGAGGCCGAAAACCCAGGCGATGCGCACGATGAAGAACCGGTCCAGGATATCGCTGACCGCCTGCTCCCCCGCTAACTTCGTCTGCCCGTAGAAATTCAACGGAGCGTAATCCCTGTCGTCCGGCTGCCAGGGGCGCTGGCCCTTGCCGTCGAACACATAATCGGTGGAGAGATAGAGCATTTTAGCGTCCACTGCTTTTGCCGCTTCCGCCATATAACGCGTCCCCAAATGGTTGATGGCCTCGACCTTCGGTTTATTTTTCTCATCCTCGGCAGCGTCCACGGCCGTCCACGCAGCGCAGTGGATGATGGCGTCCGGCCCAATCCCGGCGATCACTTTATGGACTGCCGCTTGATCCGTGATGTCCAGCTGCACATACGATGCCTCCGTCACGGCGGAACCGTCAGCCACGCCGCTGTAGGAAGACTGGATATCGCTTCCGATCACAGCGTGCCCCCGCCCCGCCAGTTCATTCACGCAGTCGTGTCCCAGCTGACCGCCGACGCCTGTTACCAACACCTTCATCTTCCGTTACCTGTTCTTATACATCTCGTCGTAGTAGCGTTTGTATGCTCCGGATGTGACCTGATCCATCCAGGCCTCGTTCTCCAGATACCAGTCGATGGTCTTCACGATGCCCACCTCAAAAGGTGTTTCCGGATACCAACCCAGGTCCGCCTTGATCTTGCTGGGATCGATACCATACCGCCGGTCGTGGCCCAGCCGATCCTCCACATGCTTGATCAACGCCTCAGAGATGCCTTCATCCTTCAGCCGGTCATGGAGCTGCTCAATGATGGTCTTCACGATGAAGATGTTGGGGCGTTCGTTGTGGCCGCCTACGTTATAGACCTCGCCGCTCTTTCCGCCGCTCGCCACCATGTCGATGGCCTTGCAGTGATCCTCCACATACAGCCAGTCTCGAACCTGCATACCGTCCCCGTATACAGGGAGCTGTTTATGCTGTTTCACGTTGTTGATCATCAACGGGATCAGCTTCTCCGGGAACTGGTAGGGTCCGTAGTTGTTGCTGCAGCGGGTGATGTTGATTGGCATGCCATAGGTGTCATGGAACGCCTGAACGAAATGATCCGCCGAGGCCTTCGAAGAACTATAGGGACTGTGAGGATTGATAGGCGTCGTTTCCATAAAGAAGCCTTCCGGACCAAGGGCGCCATAGACCTCGTCCGTGCTGACCTGCAGATACTTCCTGCCTTCCTTCCAGGTCTTCTTCTCGGGATCGTACCAGGCTTCCTTCGCCCGCTGAAGCAGGTTCACCGTGCCCATCACGTTGGTCTGGACGAAGATCTCCGGGTTGGCGATGGACCGGTCCACATGGCTTTCTGCCGCAAAGTTGATCACGTAGTCGAAATCATACTTCTCGAACAGGTCTGCCACCAGCCCCCTGTCGCAGATATCCCCCTGGACGAACACATGGCGCGGATCGCCCTCCACGCCCTTTAGATTCTCCAGGTTGCCCGCATAGGTCAGCTTGTCCAGGTTGACCAGCAAGATATCCTCATGCTTTTTCAGCATGTAGTAAACGAAATTAGAGCCGATAAATCCGGCACAGCCGGTGATCAAATACTTCTTCATGATTCAATACCTTACCTTTCCTTCCGCCACCGCTTTAAGGTGTGCGCCGTAGGGCGATTTGCCATACCGTTTTGCGGATTCCACCAGCTTCTGTCGGTCGATCCACCCATTGATATAGCCGATCTCCTCCGGTGCCGAGATGGTGATGCCCTGCCGCTTGGAGATCATCTGCACAAACTCCGCTGCATCCACCAGGCTGTCCATGGTTCCCGTATCCAGCCAGGCAAACCCCCGACCAAGAAGCTGAACGTCCAGCAGATCGTCCTTCAGATACATCTCGTTGAGGGTGGTGATCTCCAGTTCCCCCCGTGCCGATGGCTTAACCAGATTCGCTCTATCACTGACGCCCGCCGGATAGAAGTATAGTCCGGTCACCGCATAGTTGCTCTTGGGCGCCTTCGGTTTCTCCTCGATGCTGGTAGCTTTCCCATTCTCATCGAAAGCCACCACGCCGAACCGCTCCGGGTCGTTGACATAGTATCCGAACACGGTGGCGCGCCGGTTCTCCTCTGCGTTTTCCACGGCAGCCCGAAGAAGCTTCCTGAATCCGTTCCCGTAAAAGATGTTGTCGCCCAGCACCATAGCCCCTGCTTCTCCATTCAGAAACGTCTCTCCCAGGATGAACGCCTGGGCCAAGCCGTCCGGGCTGGGCTGCACCTTGTAGCTCAGCTTCACGCCGAATTGGGATCCATCTCCCAACAGCGCTTCGAATCGAGGCGTATCGTCTGGCGTACTGATGATCAAAATCTCATGTATTCCTGCCAGCATCAGCGTGGACAAGGGATAGTAGATCATTGGCTTGTCGTACACAGGCAACAGCTGCTTGCTGGTCACCATGGTGAGTGGATACAAGCGGGTCCCGGCCCCGCCGGCCAAGATGATGCCTTTCATGCTT
>CAMHDC010000210.1 GCA_946183765.1 uncultured Clostridia bacterium
ACGACATGGACGAGATGGGCTCCGAGGTGGTGGGCGTCCACAACGGCATCATCGAGAACTACGCCGAGATCAAGCAAAAGCTGATCAACAACGGCTATCGGTTCTACAGCGGCACGGACACCGAGGTGGCCATCAAGCTGGTGGACTATTACTATAAGAAATACCGCATCGGGCCCATCGACGCCATCAACCGCATGATGGTCCGGGTCCGGGGGAGCTACGCCCTGGCCCTCATGTTCAAGGACTATCCCGGGGAGATCTACGCCGCCCGGAAGGAGAGCCCCCTGGTCATCGGCGTGGCGGAGGGGGAGACCTTCCTCGCCTCCGACGTGCCGGCCCTGCTGCAGCACACCCGGGACGTATACTACATAGACAACCATCAGTCCGCCCGGCTTTTGCCCGGGGAGGCCCACTTCTACGACCTGAACGGCGACGAGATACAGCTGCCCATCACCCACGTGACCTGGAGCGCCGAAGCGGCCCAGAAGGGCGGCTACGCTCACTTCATGATCAAGGAGATCCACGAGCAGCCCAGGGCCGTCCGGGACACTCTGAACAGCCTCGTTCACGACAGGCGGATCGACCTTGGCTCGGCGGGCCTCACCGGGGAGCAGCTTTCGGCCATCCGGAGCATCGAGATCGTGGCCTGCGGCTCCGCCTGGCACGTGGGCATGGCGGCCCAGTACGTGATCGAGGACATGGCGGAGGTGCCCGTGCGGGTGGAGCTGGCCAGCGAGTTTCGCTACCGGAAGCGCCTTTTGGGGCCGGGCACGCTGGTGATCGTCGTTTCCCAGTCCGGGGAGACGGCGGACAGCCTGGCCGCCCTGCGGGCGGCGAAGGCCATGGGCGTGCCCACGCTGGCCGTGGTAAACGTGGTGGGCTCCTCCATCGCCCGGGAGGCGGATCACGTGCTCTACACCCTGGCGGGGCCGGAGATCGCCGTAGCCACCACCAAGGCCTACAGCGCCCAGCTCTCGGCCTTGTACGCCTTCGCCACGGAGCTGGCTTTCGTGCAGGGGAAGCTGAACCGGGAGCGGTATGAGAAGCTGATCGAAGAGCTGCTGTCCCTGCCCGACAAGATGGAATCGATCCTTCGGGACAAGGAGCGCATCCAGTGGTTCGCGTCCCGCCATGCCAACGCCCGGGACATCTTCTTCATCGGCAGGGGTCTCGATTACGCCATCTGCCTGGAGGGGAGCCTGAAGATGAAGGAGATCTCCTACATCCACAGCGAGGCCTACGCCGCCGGAGAGCTGAAGCACGGCACCATCAGCCTGGTGGAGAACGGCACCCTGATCGTGGGCGTCCTCACCCAGCAGGACGTGCTGGAAAAGACCGTCAGCAACATGGCCGAATGCCGGGCCCGAGGCGCATATCTCGTCGGCCTTGCAGGCAAAGGCAGCCCCGCTGTGGAGGGGTTCGCGGATTTCTCCATCTTCGTCCCCGAAACAGACCCCCATTTCATGGGGTCGTTGGCCATCATCCCCCTGCAGCTTCTGGCCTACTACACCAGCGTTTCCAAAGGCTTGGACGTGGACAAGCCCCGGAATTTGGCCAAGAGCGTCACCGTGGAGTGACGCCGGGGAAAAGCGGCATAATAAAACAGCATGCAAGGCGAAATACCCTGCATGCTGTTTTTCTGTTTCTTACGGCTGGATCACCCGGACGGTGAAGCGGCTGCCGTCGGCGGTGATGGTCTTGACGAGGGCGAAGCCGCCGTCGAGGGGGAGCGTGAGCTTGATCCCGGCGCCGTCCGGCTCCGTCGTGGCGGCGTTCAGGTCGTACCCGAGGCCCAGGCGGGCGGCCATATCAGCGAGGCCCAGCAGAGGCGCGTCCTGGGGGTAGAGCACGGCGGACTCCATCAGCGGCTGGCCCGTGCGGCTGTCCAGATACACGGTGAGGGAGAAGGCGTCCCGGTCGGTGAGATCCATCCAGGCCTGGGCGCACCAGAGGGAGTAGCGGCTGCCATCGGCGGTGAGATAGTCCCGGAGGGTGGCGCTGGCGCGGACCTCCCGCGGGGAGGAACTTACGGCGGCCTGAAGCTCCGCGTCCTGGCCTGCGGCGGCCATCATGTCCGCGAACAGCCGATCCCAGGCGGTATAGACCAGCGCGCTGGCCTCGCTTTCCGTAAGCTCGTCGGGCAGGGGATTCCGCTGAGGCCCCTCGGTTTCCCCGGCGTTGAAAAGGGCGACCCGGGTGGAGAGGGACAGGGGCGCGCCTACGGCGATGCCGCTTTCCAGGGTGAAGGGCTCGTAGGCTGGCCTGTCGTAGAGGCGGCGCTCCTCGCTCTTGAGGAGAAGACTGCTGGCGAGCACGCATAAAAAGGCGCTGGCCGCCGTGCCCACGCAGATGAGCACGTAGAGGAGGGTGGTCTTATCCTTGCGGGTCAACTTCCTCATGGCTGGCCTCCTTTCCGCGCTTGTCCTTGGGCATGGGCAGATCGAACCAGACGCTGGTGCCCTCGCCCACCTTGCTTTCAAAGTGGAGCTCGCTGCCGTGGAGCTGGGCGATCTTATTCCCGATGGCCAATCCAAGGCCCGCCCCGTGCTGGGCCCGGGACCGGGATTTATCCACCATGAAGAAGGCCTCCGTGATCCGATTCAGCTCCTCCTCGGGGATGCCGATGCCGTGATCCCTCACGGTGATCCGATACCGGCCCTCCTGCTTGCGGCCCGTGAGCTCGATGACCTTGCCCGGCTCCGAAGCCTTGCGGGCGTTGTCGATGAGGTTGGTGATGAGGGTCAGCAGCAGATCCTTTTCGTATAGGATCTGATACTGCTCGATGGTGGTTTCCAGGGTGAGGCCGTGCTGCTCCAGCATGGGGGTGACCACGGCGATCACGTGGCCCAGCACCCGGCGGGCGTAGCCCCGGGTGAGCTCAAATTGGTTTTTATCCAGGACCACCAGATCCATGAGCTTCAGACTCAGGGCTTCCAGCCGCTTCCCCTCGGAGAAGATGAAGTTCGACGCCATGAAGGCGTCCTCCTCGTCCAGCTCCGCCGAGCGCAGCATATCCGCGTATCCGATGATGGAGGTCATGGGCGTCTTGAGTTCGTGGGAGAAGTTGGCCACGAAATCCTTCTGCTGCTTGGCGTAGCCCTCCAGCGCCGTGACCTTCTGCTCGATGGCCTCGGCCATGGTGTTGAAGCTGACGGCCAGGTCCCCGATCTCGTCCAGGGACTTCACGTCGGCCCGCACGTCATACTGCCCTTCCTCGATGAGTTTGGTGGCGCGGGTCAGGGTGCGGACGGGTCGGGACACGAAGTAGGAGATGAGGAGCATGGCCCCGATGCACACGGCCACGGTGA
>CAMHDC010000211.1 GCA_946183765.1 uncultured Clostridia bacterium
TAATTTAGCACCGGAGGGGGGGATTGTCAAGGGAAATCTGCTTCGCCTCCTTCATTCGGTGCAGTTCGATAGCCTGGCGGAATACCTCCTTGTCGCTCAGCTTAGGGCCGGGGGCAGCCGGCGCCTTTCTGGCCCAGGCCCTGAGGGCGGCCTTCCAGCTGCGGATGGGCTGGCTGCCGATCTGCCAGCCGTTGGATTCATAGTAGCTGTGGAAGTAGTGAGGATCCACATGGTTCCCCCGTTCCCGACAATAGGATGCCACTTCCTCCAAAGAGGGAGGCTGGAGATATATATGCGCCTTTGGCGCCGGGGCTATATATATATCATTGTCATTGTTATTGTTATTGTCATTGTCATTGTCATTGTCTTGGTTCGTTTCGTTGGGTTTGGTTCCCTTTGGTTCGGTTTGCTTCCGGCGGGCTTCACCGCTCCTGCGCCCGGCCTCTCGCCCGGCCTCCACCTTGGTCTTGTATGCAGCCACCTCCCGGTTGATATGCTGCTTGGCCATGGCCCAGACGAAGCGTTCGTTGCCTGTCAACGTGGGCTGGCTCCCATCCAAAGCGTACCCCAACATGGCCATGAACAGCCGCCCGCGTTCGTCGTCGCTCAGGGGTTCGACAACCTCCAAAAAGTCCGTGAAAATCTTCAGGTATTTCATGCTGCTTACCTCCTTGCCCCTATGGTACAGCAGAAGGGGGCCCTGTGCCTCCGATAATTCGTTCATACTTGCGCCCCGTCCCTGAAAAAAAGATGAAAATACCCCTTGACACATTATACTATGCGTAGTATAGTATCACACGAAGGGAGGCATGGAGCCTATGGATGTACAGATGAAGCGCGGTCTGCTGGACGTGTGCGTCCTGGCCGCCATCCAGAGCGAGGATTCCTACGGGTATCAGATCATCAAGGACATCAAACCCTATGTGGACGTGTCCGAGAGCACCCTGTACCCGATCCTGCGCCGGCTGGAGGAGGGGCGGCTGCTGACGGTACGCTCCGTGGAGCACAACGGACGGCTGCGAAAATACTATCACATCACCGACGCCGGCCGGGGCCGGATCGAAGATTTCAAGCGGGACTGGCACGAGATGGAGTCCATCTACCGGTTCATAACTAAGGAAGGGGAATCAAAATGAGCAGGGATGCATTTATCGGGGAGCTGCGCCATCGGATGGCGGGCCTGCCCCAGGACGCCGTGGAGCGCACGGTGGAATATTACAGCGAGCTGATCGCCGATTCCATGGAGGACGGGCTCAGCGAAACGGAGGCCGTGGCGCGCCTCGGCTCCCTGGACGAGATCGTGGCCAGCGTGATCAAGGACACCCCCCTCACCCAGATCGTTCAGACCCGGGTGCAGGAGACCAAAAAGAAGGGCGGCTCCGGCTGGATCATCGCCCTGCTGATCCTGGGCGCGCCGGTGTGGCTGCCGCTACTCATCGCGGTGTGCGCGGTGCTGTTCGCCCTGTTCATCGCCCTGTGGGCGGTGGTCATCGGCCTGTGGGCGGCGGTGCTGGGCGTGATCGTGGCCGGCTTTTTGGCCATGGCAGCGGGCGTCTTCGAGCTGGTGCGGCTCCACGTGCCCCAGGGGTTGGTGCTGCTGGGCGGCGGGCTGGTGTGTCTGGGCCTCTGCGCCCTGGCGTTCCTGCTGCTCAAGCTCCTCACCGTGGGCACGGTGAAGCTGTGCAAGTGGATCTGGACGGGCATAAAATCATTGTTTGTGGGCAAGAAAGCCAAGGGGGAAACGGTAAAATGAAACGGACTGTTATCGCTATTCTGATCGCCGTGCTGGTGGTGGCCATCGGCGGCGCGCTGGTGTTCGCGGGTATGAGCGCCGTGCACTTCAAATTCAGGGACCTGGACACCAACCAGTACGTGACCAACACCTACGACCTGGGCGAAGGGTTCACCCGGGTGGAGATGGACCTGGACACGGCGGACGTGACGCTGGCGCCCGCCGCCGACGGCAAGTGCCGGGTGGTCTGCGTGGAGACGGAGAAGCGCCCCCACACCGTGACCGTCAAGGGCGGCGCGCTGATCGTCAAGGCGGCTGAGGGTCGGACGTGGAGCATCCTGGACGTTGGCATCCATACCAAGTCCCCCAGCGTCACCGTGTACCTGCCCGCGGCAGACTATGAATCCCTGCAGCTGGAGGCGGACACGGGGCGGGTGATCCTGTCCCCCGGGCTGGCCTTCGAGACGGTGGACGTGGACGCGGACACCGGCAGCGTGAGCGTGGACGGCGTGGACGTGAAGACGCTGAAGATCAGCAACGACACGGGCCGGATCAAGGTCGCCAACATGACCCCCCAGACCGCCGAACTGGAGGCGGAGACAGGCTCCATCGAGGTGACGGACGTGGTCTGCGCCGGGGATCTGCGCTGCGAGACGGACACCGGCTCCATCCGGCTCACGGACGTGGACGGGGCGAACCTCTACCTGAAGACGGACACGGGCAGCATTTCCGGCACCATCCGCACGGAGAAGGTGTTCTACGCCAAGTCCTCCACCGGGTCGGTCAAGGTCCCCGACACCGCCGCCGGTGGCCGCTGCGAAGCCCAGACCTCCACCGGCTCCATTCGGTTGAGTATTAGTGGAAAGTGAGTTTTATCTGTGCCGCTTTTTTCTCTTCTGTGAAGAGAAGAAAAGCGGCGTAAAAAAGAGAAGCACAAGATAAATAATGGGAAGTACGGCGCGAACCATACTTCCCATTTGTGTTTCTTTCGGGTGCTTATTAATGATTCCTCAATAGATCAGGTTCTTCTCCGTCTCGGGGTCGAAGAAGTGCATGACCTTGCCCTCGAAGGTGATGTACACCTGAGCGCCGTTGACCAACGACGCGCGCTGGGCCTCGGTGAGATCGATGGTGGGCACGCGGACGATCCAGCGGGTGCCGTCCTCGGTGTACACGTGCAGATGCAGCTCGCTGCCCATCATCTCGTTGACCTCCAGCCGGGCGGACATGGTGTGCGCGCCGCTTTCGAAGGTGAGCTTCATGTGCTCGGGCCGCACGCCCAGCAGGATCTTGCCGCCGCGGACCCGCTTCTCGTTCAGCAGCTCGCCCTTCTCGCCGGTGACCTCGATCTTCGCGCCGCAGGGGGTCACGAAGTAGCGGTTGCCCTCCCGCACCAGCTCGGTGGGGACGATGTTCATCTTGGGCGCGCCGATGAACTCGGCCACGAACAGGTTCGTGGGCTTCTCGAACACCTCGGCGGGGGTGCCCACCTGCTGGATGTA
>CAMHDC010000212.1 GCA_946183765.1 uncultured Clostridia bacterium
GTGCCCACAGGCATATACACGGGGGTGTCGATATCCCCATGGGGCGTGTGGAGGCGACCGAGACGGGCCCCGGTCTGCTTGTCCACATGCAGCACTTCAAACTTGAAATTCTCGTTCATATCTTATCCTTTACTCGAAGAGACACGCATCGCCGAAGGAAAAGAAGCGATAGCGCTCCTGCACAGCATGTTCATAAACCCGCAAGACCTCCTCCCGGCCCGCGAAGGCGGAGACCAGCATAAGCAAGGTGCTTTCCGGCAGGTGGAAGTTGGTTATGAGGGCGTCCACCGCCTTGTAGCGGTAGCCGGGGGTGATGTAGATGCCGGTGTAGCCGCTGCCGGGATGGACGATACCGTCGTCGGTAGATACGCTCTCCAACGTGCGGACGGAGGTGGTGCCCACGCAGACGATCCGGCCGCCTGCAGCCCGGGCCTCGTTGATGGTCTTGGCCGCTTCCCCGGTCACCCGGTAGAACTCCTGATGCATCTGATGGTCCTCGATGTTCTCCTCGCTCACCGGCCGGAAGGTGCCCAGGCCCACGTGCAGAAGGACGTCCACGATCTTCACGCCTTTGTCCGCGATCTGCTGTAACAGTTCCGGCGTGAAGTGAAGCCCTGCTGTGGGGGCGGCGGCGCTGCCCCGGGTGACGGCATAAACCGTCTGATACCGCTCCTTGTCCTCGAGACGCTCCGTGATGTAGGGCGGCAGAGGCATCTGCCCGGCCCGGTCCAGCACCTCCTCGAAGATGCCGTCATAGAGAAGCTCCACCCGCTTGCCGCCGTCCATGGGCGCGTCCCCCAGGACCTTCACGGAAAGCTCCGGCGTGACCTCATAGATCGTGCCGACTTTGGCCCTTTTGGCGGGCTTGCACAGGCATTCCCAGGTATCGCCTTCGAGACGGCTCAGCAGCAGAAACTCCATGGTGCCGCCGGTCTCGGGTCTGTGACCAATCAATCGGGCGGGAATGACACGGGTGTTGTTCCGCACCAGCACGTCGCCGGGATGCAGATGATCCAGCACGTCCGTGAAAACGCCGTCCGTGATGGACCGATTTCCCCTATTGTAAATGAGCAGCCTGGACCGGCTCCGAACGGGCGCCGGTGTTTGGGCGATCAGCTCCTTGGGCAGGTCATAGTAAAAGTCGCTTGTCTTCAAAACGCACCTCTGAAACAGATTCTTCCCTATTATACATACCCGATCCATCCGGCGCAACACAAAAACTGTTCATTTTCTACAGTCTTTCTTTTTTCTTTCACCGGTGGTATACTGAGTTGCAATATGAATGAATTCAACAAACAAAAAGCTATGATCACGAGCAAAGTGCAGGAGAGCATCGCCTCGGTGCTGCCGATCCTGTGCATCGTGTGTCTGCTGTGCCTGTTCGTGACGCCGCTGCCCACGGGGCACATGCTGTCCTTCCTGGTGGGGTCGCTGTTCGTGGTGGCGGGCATGGGCCTGTTCACCGTAGGCGCGGATAGCTCCATGACCCCCATCGGCAGCAGGATCGGCTCCGCCCTGACCAGATCGAAGAATCTGCCCCTCATTTTGAGTATCAGCTTCCTGCTGGGCGTAGCGGTCACCGTTTCCGAGCCGGATTTACAGGTGCTGGCGAACTCGGTGCCCCATATACAGACGGCGGTGCTGCTCGTGGTGGTGGGCGTAGGCGTAGGCCTGTTCCTTGCTCTCGCCATGTTCCGCATCATCAACGGCGTCAAGCTCCGGTATCTGCTGCTGGGGCTCTATGGCCTGGTGTTCCTTCTCTGCATCTTCGTGGATAAAAGCTTTCTGTCCGTGGCCTTCGACTCCGGCGGCGTGACCACCGGCCCCATGACCGTCCCCTTCATCCTGGCCATGGGCGTGGGCGTCAGTCATATCCGCAGCGACAGCAACGCGGAGTCCGACAGCTTCGGCCTCGTTTCCCTCTGTTCCATCGGCCCTATTCTGGCGGTTCTGGTGCTGAGCCTGTTCTACGGCCAGGGCGAGGGGACCGTCTCCACCGCCGCCACGGTCCATGAGACCACCACAGCGCTGGGGTACGCCTATCTGTTCGCTCTGCCCGATTATCTCAAGGAGACTGCCATCGCCCTACTGCCCATCCTGTGCATCTTTTTGCTGTTTCAAGTCGTTTCTTTCCGTATGAGTCGCCGCAGCTTCTCAAAGATCCTCATGGGCATCGGCTTCACCTATCTCGGGTTGGTGCTGTTTTTGACCGGTGTGAACGTGGGCTTCGCCTCCCTGGGCAGCGTTTTGGGCGCAGCTTTGACCCAGGGGCCCCTGCGGTACGTTCTGGTGCCCCTGGCCATGCTGTTGGGCTGGTTCATCATCTCGGCGGAGCCGGCAGTGCTGGTGCTGCAAAAGCAGATCGAACAGGTCAGCTCCGGAGCCATCTCGGGTCGTTCCATCAAATTGGGTTTGTCGATCGCTATTGCCCTGGCCATGGGCATCTCCATGCTGCGGGTATTGACTGGGCTGTCGCTCCTGTATTTCCTGATCCCCGGGTATGTGCTGAGCCTTGGACTCTCCTTTGTGGTGCCGGATATGTATACCGCCATCGCCTTTGACGCGGGCGGCGTGGCCTCCGGGCCCATGACCGCCGCCTTTATGCTTCAGTTCATGATCGGCGCCAGCCGCGCCTTGGGCGGCAACGTCCTCTCCGACGCCTTCGGGATCGTGGCCATGGTGGCCATGATGCCCCTCATCACCATTCAGCTGCTGGGCGTCCGGGCAGCCGTCGCGGAGAAGCGCATGGCGAAACAAACGGAGGTCTACGGTGAAGCAGACATCATCGAATTGTGGGAGAGTGCCGCATGAATTACGTCCTTTCCATCATCAACCCCTATGGGGCCAACATCATGAAGAAGATCTGCGAGGATTTGTCCCTGCCCATCGTCCTCTCCACCCCCTGTCGGGGTACGGCCACCCGGTCCATGTTGGACCTGTTGGGCATGGATTCCAAGGATAGACGCCTGTTCATGACCATAGCCAGTCCTGAACAGACGAAGGAACTGATTCAGGAACAGCGCAAGCGTTTGTATATCGATGCCCCCGGCAACGGCGTGACCATCGGCGTACCCATCAAAAGCGTAGGAGGCGCAAAGACATTGGCATTCTTATCCAACGGGCAGAACAACGTGAAGGGCGCGCCCACCCTCAACTACGACTACGAACTCATCCTGGTCATCGCCAACCAAGGCGCCACGGACCAGGTCATGGACG
>CAMHDC010000213.1 GCA_946183765.1 uncultured Clostridia bacterium
TGTGCCTGTAGCTCAGCTGGATAGAGCGTTAGACTCCGACTCTAAAGGCCGCACGTTCGAACCGTGTCAGGCACGCCAAAACAAAAGGCCCCCATTCGGGGGTCTTTTGTTTTACGCACGCTTGCGTGCGGGTTCGAACGTAGTTCGTATACGGAGCGGCAAGCCGCCCCGTTCTGGGATTTCATCCTTGTTTTTCGCTTCCGTTCAGGAGAAATCCCATAGCGTGTCAGGCACACGCCTTTCATACTGCCCTTGGATCAAGCTGTCGCTCACTCAGCATAGCCATAGAGCCCCCGGACGGAGGCTTCCCCGGAGCGAATCAGCGTCTCCCTGCCATCGGGACAGCGGACCAGGAGGCCCAGCGATTCATCCACGTCAAGGGCATAGGCCGGGACGGAGACACCGTTCTGGATCAGGCGCACATCCTTATGAAGGGTCAGGCAGTGCTGCCGGTAGGCGGCGAGATAGGGGCCTGTTTGACCTGTGAGGAGGGCCGTATACAGCTCGTCCAGCGCCTCGATCATGGCGGCGGCCAGGTTGGGCAGGGGATAACTGCAGCCCGTCTCCGTCAAAAGCGACCCGGCCAGAGCTTGAAGCTCCGGGGGAAAGTCCTTGGTTTCGTAGTTCACGTTAAGGCCCACGCCCACCACCACGTATTTGAGCTGCCCTCCCGTCGAAAAGGCGCTTTCGGTCAGGATGCCGCAGATCTTCTTCCCGTTGAGCAACAGATCGTTGACCCACTTGACGCCGGGTCGGACTCCTGAAACACGATGGACCGCCCGGCCCATGGCCTCCGCCGTGAAGCCCGTGAGGGGCAGGAGCGCCTCGGGGGACAAATCGGGACGCAGGAGGGCCGAAAGATACACACCTTTGCCCGCGGCGGAGGTGAAGCTGCGGCCCAACCGGCCCTTGCCCCGGGTCTGCTCCCCGGCGATCAGGACCGTGCCCTCCCCCGCCCCCGCCTCGGCCATAGCCTTTAACAGGTCGTTGGTGGAGGGGCAGGTGGGAAGGTATGTGATTTCTTTCCCTACCCGGGCCACGGGGCCCAGGGCGGCGCGGATTTCTTTCAGCATGGTGCGTCCTTTCCCTGACGGGCGATTCATGCATCGCCCCTGCGGCATGATCATACCACAGCCGCCCGAGAAAGGGAAGCGTCAGCTGCCTGCAGATAAAAAAGCCCCTCTGAGGCGCAGGCGCCGAGGGGCATGTATTGCCATAGCAGGGGGGAGATCTATGGCAAGGGTGGATTCTTTTTTCAGCCCAGCTTCACCTTGGCGGTGGGGTCCACGGCCTTGCCCTTCACGAAGAACGCGAAGTGCAGGTGGCTTTCGAGGGCGCATTCCGACAGGGCCGTGCGGCCCACGGTGCCCAGGACGGTCCCGGCGTTCACCTTGTCGCCGGCGCGGACGGGCACGGTCTCGTTGAGGTTGGCGTAGAGGGTCTTGCGGTCCGAGGAGTGCTTCACGATCACCGTGACGCCCAGCTGGTCGTCGGTGTACACCTTCTCCACCGTGCCGCCCAGGACGCATTTCACCGCCGTGCCCTCGGGGCAGCCGATGTCAACGGCCTTGTGGGTGGTCCACTGATCCAGCGTCTTGGAGTAGATCAGCTTATCGGCGGCGTAGCCCCAGATCACCTGACCGGACACGGGAGCCTGGGCCTTGGCGCCGGCGCTCTTGGCAGGAGCCGCCGTAGCTTCCGCAACCTGACTGGGGACGGGCTCGGCGGTAGCCGTGGGCAGGATGCGGATCACGGGCAGACTTGTCTGCCGGGGAAAATCCAGCTCCAGCTCCGGAAGCGCCTCCTGCTGCCGGGGCGCCGCCGCCGTCAGGTTCTCCGGGGGCGCTTCCTGCGCCTCCTCCTTCTCAGGCAGGGAGGTGAGGGCCACCGCCGCCCCGATGATGGCGAGGCACAGGGCCAGGGCCCCGTACACGCCCCAGTCCCGCCAGAAGGTGCCCCGGGGCTTGGTCTCGAATTCGTTCATTTCTTCCATATAGATTCCTTTCCTGGCCCTGTCGGGGCCATCGTCCCCTGGGGGGCTTGTTCCATGACTTTGTTTCGCAGATAGTATGAGCCGGGTTTATTCCTTCCATTCACCTTTTTCAAAATCGCTCTTGCAAAATCGCGGAAGAAGGATTATCCTATGCGCCGTGAAAAAACATTTGAACGTGAGCTATGCTCTGTATTTGAGCGTATACTGGATGAGCGCCTGCTTCGTCTACGGCTACACCCGGCTGTTCCTGGACCGGCTGGGGTTCAGCGCCCGGCAGGCGGGGCTGGTCCTGGCCGTCGACTGCGCCGCGGCCATGGTGCTGCAGCCCCTGCTGGCTCGATGGATGGAGAAGTCGGATCGGTTCACGTTGCGCCACGTGCTGCTCCTCCTGTGCCTCATCTGCCTCCTGGCGGGCGGGCTGCTGTTCCTGCCCCAAAGCCGGGCGGTCTTCGTGTGCCTGTTCATGGTCATGTCCATCATGACCATGACCATCCAGCCCTTCACCAACGCCGTGGGCTTCGAGCGCATCAACCGGGGGGAGAAGCTGAACTACGCCGCCACCCGGGGCGTGGCGTCCCTGGCCTTCGCTCTGATCTCCAAAGCCTACGCCGCCCTGGCCAAGGTGGACCTCAACTGGCTGCTGGCCCTGTATCTGCTGTGTACGGCGGGCATCCTGGCCGGGTCCCTGCTGCTCGTTCAGGGGAAGAGTGAAGCGTCCAAACCCCGGGCCCGGGCAGACAAGGGGGCCATGCTCAAGGCCTATCCCGCCTTCTTCGGCATGCTCCTGGGCACGGTGCTGATGTTCTTCCAGCACGGGTATCTGGACGGGTATCTCTACGACGTCGTCCTGGCCGTGGGCGGGGATACCCGGGAGCTGGGTACGGCCCTGCTCATCGGCGCGGGCGTGGAGACCCCCATGATGTTCCTGTTCGCCTTCGTGGCCAGACGGTTCGGCGTGAACCGATCGCTGCGATTCTCCGCCGCGGCCATGGCCATGAAGACCTGGTTCATCCTGATCTTCCGGTCGGTGTGGGGCGTGTACCTCATGCGCTTCTGCCACTTCTTCTCCTACGCCCTGCTCATGCCCGCCCTGGTCTACTACGCCAACGAGCGCATGGCGGACAGCGACAAGGTCACGGGCCAGGCCCTCATCACCGGGGCCGTGTCCCTGGCGGGCATGTTCAGCTACCTGACCGGGGGCCTCATGGTCTCCGCCTGGGG
>CAMHDC010000214.1 GCA_946183765.1 uncultured Clostridia bacterium
CCCACCCAGAAGATGAACGCCATGGTCCAGTACATGGGCTACATCCTCACCGGCCACGAGTGCGCTTTGTTCGTGCCCGAAGATGGCTGGGAGAACGTGAAGGAGCTGTTCGACGAGATCAAGATGGCGCCCGCCGAGTCCTACGACTTCATCTGCGCCGACGGCTACAAGGAAGAGATCGCCGCGGCGGACCTGGAGAAGGTCAAGATCTACGTGGACGAGAAGGGCACCATCGACGCTACCTCCATCGCCTACGCCGGCTACGGCCTCACCTCCATCCGCTACATCGTGCCTCACGACATGACCAAGGAATCCGAGCCGGTGGACGGCATCTGCCAGATCGTGGTCATGCCCAACGCCGACGGCATTCTGGACACCGAAGCCCCCGAGCTCATGAACTACGGCGGCACCCTGTACGCTGCCTATCCCGTGGCGGACGTCCTCGCCAAGGCGGGCATCGAGACCACCACGGCCAAGGCCATCTCCTACAAGGACGGCTACATCTTCGACTACGACATCGATACCTTCATGAAGGTCTACATCTGCCTGGACACCAAGAACAAGAACGACGCCTTCACCTGCGGCAAGGCCCAGGTCCGGGATCAGCTCTGCAAGGCGGCCGGCCAGTACGTCTTCGATGACGCCGCCCTGGTCTACGTGCCCGGTACGGACGTGCTGCCCGACGGTTACTCCGTGACCGATCTGTTCAAGACCGTCGGCATGGTGGAAGCCAAGGCCTACAAGTTCACCTGCGCCGACGGCTGGTCCGAGGAGATCGACGCAGAGGATCTGGCGGAAGTGAAGATCTTCATCAACGCGGCCGGCGACGGCGTGGACGCTACCTCCATCGCCTACCCCGACTACACGCTGATGAACATCCTCGAGATCACCCCCGTCGCCTGATCGTACCCAAAAACCTCCCCGGGAGGGGAGGTTTTTTTATTCACCATCGCTGGATTTTGCGTGAAAACCAAACCATAGGGAGGGAAACACTGTGAAAAAAACCATCGCATTTTGTCTTGCCCTCGTGATGCTGCTGGGCATCGTCGCCGGATGCAAGAAGACCGAGACCGCGGAAACCAAGCCTCAGACCACGGAGGCCCCCGCCCAGGCGACCCAGGCCCCCGCCCCTGCGGTGACCGCGGAACCCGCCCCCACGGAGCCCCCCTTCAAGGGCGCCTACCCCGGTGACGAGTACGCCACCGGCGCCGTGGGCGAATTCGGCGCGGCTGCCTGCGCCAACCCCGTGGCGTCCCAGATCGGCGTGGACATCCTGAAGGCCGGCGGCAACGCCGTGGACGCGGCCGTGGCCATGATCTACGCCGTGGGCCTGCTGGAGCCCGCCGCTTCCGGCATGGGCGGCGCCGGCCAGATGGTCATCTACCTGAAGGCGGAGGACCGGTATTTGGTGCTGGAGTACATGACCCAGGCGCCTGGGGCGGCCATCGCCGGGGAGATCTCCACCGACACCTCCTCCAACCCGCCCTCCGTGGAGTCCCTGGCCATCCCCGGGGTGGTCCACGGCACCATGACGGCCCTCGAGAAGTACGGCAGCGGCAACCTGACCCGCCGTCAGGTCCTGCAGCCGGTCATCGACCTCGCCCGCAACGGCTTCACCCTGCCCCAGCGCTGGAACACCAACATCGAGGGCCGGTATGAGAACCTGTCCGCGTACCCCTACACCCTGAACCTCTATACCGACGACGGCTTCACCTATTCCAACGGTCAGACCATCTACAACAAGGACCTGGCCGACACCCTGGACCTCATCGCCGACGGGGGCAAGGAAGCCTTCTATAACAGCGACTTCACCCAGAAGATGGTGGACTACATCCAGTCCATCGGCGGCATCCTGACCCGGGAGGACTTCGCCCAGTACGAGACCCGTGAGCGGGAAGCCATCTCCACCACCTACCGGGGCAACACCGTCTACACCGTGGGCGGCCCCAGCAACGGCGGCGTAGCTCTCCTGGAGATGCTGAACATCATGGAGAACTTCGACATGAAGGCCCTGGGGCGCGACAGCATGGAAGCCGTCAAAGTCACCGCGGACGCCTATGCCCTGGCGGAGATGGACGGCGTGGCCTACATGGCCGACCCGGACTACTATAACCTGCCCGTGGCCGAGATGATCAGCAAGGAGTACGCCAAGGAGCGGGCGGCCAAGATCACCCTGGACACCTACCTCAAGAACGCCAAGAAGGGTAACCTGACCGTGACCCTCAGCGAGACCGGCGAAGCGGTGGCCGCCGCCAACACCCCCGACCAGGGCGGCACCACCCACCTGGCCGTCATGGATAAGGACGGCAACGTGGTCTCCACAACCAACACCAACGGCATCAACTTCGGCTCCGCCGTGGCCGTGCCGGGCACGGGCTTCGTGTTCAGCGCCCATCTCGGGAACCTGACCAACAGCCCCTCCGCCAAGGTGAACCGGCTCATGCCCTATATCCGGGTCCGTTCCACCATCTGCCCCTCCATCGTGGCCGATGAGAACGGCGTGCCCTTTATGGCCGTGGGCTCCCCCGGCAACTGGGCGCTGGTGTCCGCCGTGGCCATCGCCATCTCCAACGTCATCGACTACGACATGAACGTGGCCGAGGCCGTGAACGCGCCCCGGGTTTATCGGGATCAGAACAGCAAGAACTTGTCCATCGAGAGCCGGTACAGCCAGGAGACCCGCGACAAGCTCACCGCCCTGGGCTTCTCCCTCACCGACGAGGGCGAGCTGGGGGCCCACGTGGGCTGCGTGGCCGCCGTGTACCATAAGCCCGGCGACAAGTTTTACGCTGCCGCGGACTACCGCCGCTTCTACGGTTCCGCCGCCTATTGATCCAACTGTGTGCCAAGGTCGGGGAGGTCCGCCGGACCTTCCCCGACCCAGGAGGTTTTTGAATCATGCGTGAAGAATATCTGCTTGCCCTCCTGATGCTGGGGGTGGTGGCGGTGATCGAGATCGTCACCCGGAACCATCCCAGGTGGTGGGCCCCCGCCCTGCTGCTGGCTGCCGTGGCCGGAAGCCTGGCGGCGGGCATGGGCCTGCGCTTTCGGGAGATCGTGGAGGGGCCCTTCGGCTTCCTCGACGCCCTGCTGCCCTGCGTGGTGGGCATGATCTTTCTCCGGGTGCTGAAGGACAACGGGGCCTGGGACGGGCTTTTCGGCCGGCTGCTGGGGAAGAATCCCGTTCTGTCCAGCTTCGGAGCGCTGCTGTT
>CAMHDC010000215.1 GCA_946183765.1 uncultured Clostridia bacterium
ATGATGACCCATTCCACCTTGATGCCGGCGTACCGGGCGGTGCGCTCGCTTTCGCCCACCACGGCGATCTCATAGCCCTGCTTGCTGTATTTGAGGTAGATGTGCAGCAGCACGGTCATGATAGCGATCAAAATGATGACAATAGCGTATTGCTTGCCGCCGATATAGGGGAGCCAGCCGATTTGGGTGTTCTGGTTGATCATACCGATCTTGCCGGAGCCCTTGGGAACTTCCCAAATGATGATGAAGTAGGCAGCCAGCTGGATGGCGATGTAATTCATCATAAGGGTGAACAGAGTTTCGTTGGTGTTCCAGTGCGCCTTGAAGAAGGCGGGCAAAAAGCCCCACAGAGCGCCGGCGCCCACGCTGACCACCAGCATGATGAGGAGCATGAGCCAGTTGGACTTGATAGTGCTGCCCAGGGTGATCATCACGGTGGCGCAGGCCAATGCGCCGGCCATGACCTGGCCTTCGGCGCCGATGTTCCAGAACCGCATCTTGAAGGCGGGGGTCACCGCCAGGGAGATGCCCAAAAGGATCGCCAGCTTTTGGAACAGGACCCAGGTCTTGCGCTCGGTGCCGAAAGCACCGTAGAACATGGTCTTGTAGAGGGACAGAGGATTGAGTCCCGTGACCATGACCGTGACGATGGAGCACATGATCAGAGCCAGCAGGATCGCTGCGCCCCGGATCATCCATGCGCGGTACCAGGGAAGGGCTTCCCGCTTGACGATGTGGAACAGAGTGAGCTTATTCTTCATTGTTCTTTCCTCCCACACGGGTCATCAGTACGCCGACCTGCCGCTTGTCGGTGGTCCTGGCGTCCACCACGCCGGAAACCTGTCCGCCGCAAAGGACCAGCAGCCGATCGCAGAGCTCCAGCAGCACGTCCAGGTCCTCGCCCACATAGATGACGGCAACGCCCTTCATTTTTTCGGCGGTGAGCAGGTTGTAGATGGTATATGAGGTGTTGATATCCAGACCACGGACTGCGTAGGCCGTCATGAGGACCGCGGGGTCCTGGGCGATTTCCCGGCCCACAAGAACCTTCTGCACGTTGCCGCCGGACATCCGGCGCACGGGGAAGTCGATGCTGGGGGTAACGACCTCCAGCTCCTTCCAGACCTCGTTGGCCACCCGCTCCGGCTCCTTCTTATCCAGGAACATGCCCTTATTCTTGCGCCAGGAGCGAAGCATCATGTTGCCCGTCATGCCCATGGAGCCCACAAGGCCCATACCCAATCGATCCTCGGGAACAAATGCCATGGAGATGCCGGCCTTCTGGATCTCCAAGGGGTCTTTGCCGGCGAGATCACCGGTCTGGTTCGTCTTTGGATTATGGTATATGATGGAGCCCTGGGCGATGGGATAGAGGCCGGAAATGGCTTCCAAAAGCTCCCGCTGGCCGGACCCGGCTACACCGGCGATGCCCAGGATCTCGCCGCTGTAGGCAGTGAAATTGATGTTGTCCAAACGCTTGACGCCCAGTTCATCGTAGACCGTCAGGCCCTTCACCTCCAAGCGGGGCTTGGGGTCAACCGGCAACGGCCGGTTGATGTTCAGACTCACCGCGCGGCCTACCATCATGTCGGTAAGGCTCTGCTGATCGGCGTCCTTGGTGAGCACGTCGCCGATGTATTCTCCCTTGCGCAGTATGGCTACTCGGTCGGAGACGTCCAGCACCTCGTGAAGCTTATGGGTGATGATGATGAGTGACTTGCCGTCCTTCTGCATGTTCCGCATGACGGCGAAGAGCCGGTCCGTCTCCTGCGGGGTCAGCACAGCGGTGGGCTCGTCCAGGATCAGGATGTCCGCGCCCCGGTACAGCACCTTCACGATCTCTACGGTCTGCTTCTGTGAGACAGACATATTGTAGACCTTCTGCTCAGGATCGATCTCGAAGCCGTATTTCTGGCTGATCTCCTTGATCCGCTTCCCGGCCTCCTTCAGATTCATCTTCCCGCCTTCGTTGAGCCCCAGGATGATGTTTTCCGTGGCGGTGAAGACGTCCACCAGCTTGAAGTGCTGATGGATCATGCCGATGCCGTTGTCGAAGGCGTCCTTGGGGGAGGCGATGGTCACAGGCTTGTCGTGGATGTAGATCTGGCCTTCATCCGGATAGTATATGCCGGAAAGCATATTCATCAGTGTTGTCTTGCCGCTGCCGTTCTCTCCCAGCAGAGACAGTATTTCCCCCTCATGCAACTCCAGATTGATGGCGTTATTGGCGACCACGCTGCCGAAGCGCTTCGTGATCCCCTCCATTTTGATAGCGTTTTTTACAGCTTCCAAGGCGGGCATCCTTTCCATCGAGCGAATAAACCTGCAGTGTTGAGCTCGATCTATAAAATTTTACCATATACCATGCTTTTTGTAAACAAAAAATGAGAACGGCAGGTAACAAAAAAGAAAAGACGGGCCGTCCGAAGACAGCCCGTCATGGTCAATTGAGGGTGGATTAGAACGCGGTATCCAGCAGCGTGATGCCGTCGATCTGCAGATCGAAGTAGGGGGCGCTGCGGTACTCGGACTCATGGAAGTAGCCGTCCTTGACGACCTCGGTGTCGGGAGTGTAGGCGGGATCGGTGTCCACGTCAGCCATGTAGCTGGTCAGGGGCGCGCCATCCTTGGTGAAGGTGGCGGTATCGAACACATGGAGCGTGCCGGCTTCGAGAGCAGCCTGGACCTCAGCCAGCTTCTCCTTGGTGCCAGCGGCAACGACGCCGGCGTTGTCGTTCAGGTCAGTGAGCTTGACGGAGCCGGTGGCGATGGTGCCGGTCCAATCAGTGTCGATGGGGTTGCCGTTCATGGCCGCGGTGATGGCGTACTCATAGTAGGGCTCCCAGTCGATACGAGAGGAGATCAGGTAGGTGTTGGGACCGGCTTCCTTGGTGCTGCCGTTGTAGGAAACGTTGGGGATCTTGGCTTCCTCGCAGGCGGAGGGAGCGCCCATGGAGTCGGCATGCTGGCTGATCAGCTTGCAGCCGCCCTGGATCAGCTTCTGAGCGCCTTCCTTCTCGGCGGTGGGATCATACCAGGAACCGGTGAAGGTGACTTCCATGGTGGCGGTGGGGCACACAGACCGAACGCCCAGGAACCAGGAGGTGTAACCGGAGATAACCTCGGCGTAGGTGAAGGCGCCGACGTAACCGACCTTGGCTTCCTCAGCGG